>NZ_DFBY01000050.1:0-3974 GCF_002366815.1 Psychrobacter sp. UBA3068
CGGTATGTCCTTGCCGATAGTATGCGATGACTTGCATCTTAAAGTCCAGATCGTAACGCATAAAAATACCCCATAAGTTGTGTCCAACTTATGGGGCTCAGTTCAGTTATGGGGCTTTTTACTATTCATATAACAAGTATCCTCAAGGTTTTGTTATGATGAGGAAAGCAGAGGATTTCATCTAAAGGAATGTCTACAGAAATGTTGTTCACTGGCTTTAAGTTTAAGAATATTGCAGGACCAGATTTAGAGTAGACACTGCTTTTTGGTCGAAAATTACAAACAACATTTACCCATTAAAAGACTTCAACTTCAACAGCGCTGAGTCGCTTTTTAACCCATCTTACAAGGAGTTTGCCATGAAAAAACTATATGTAACCCGTACGGCACCCAATCC
The DNA here is from genome assembly GCF_002366815.1 of Psychrobacter sp. UBA3068. Lineage (NCBI taxonomy): Bacteria > Pseudomonadati > Pseudomonadota > Gammaproteobacteria > Moraxellales > Moraxellaceae > Psychrobacter > Psychrobacter sp. UBA3068. The sequence continues at coordinate 398 of NZ_DFBY01000050.1, forward strand.
CCGCAAAGCACTTATTTTATTGGCCTCAAAAGGAATTGATGTTGATAATATGGACGATGTTGATGTGGTGGATATTGATTTTGCTGCGAATGAGCAAATGTCTGATGAATTTACTAACATGAACCCTATGCAGACTGTGCCAGTACTGAAGTTAGATGATGGCACCATACTCAATGATTCGCAGGCAGTGTGCGAATATCTAGATCGCGTTTATGGTGAGCGCTCAGTGATGGGCAACGATGTGGTACAACGTGCCCAAGTTTGTTCGATGCGCCGTATTGCAGAGTTTGAAGTTTTGTACAATTTTATGCTGGCGTTTCAGCACAGTCACCCATCTAAAGCGCAACGGGTTGAGCAAGTCCCAGAGTTTGTCGCGCCGTCTATCGCGCGCTCTGCTAAAGCGCTGGCTTATTTTGACACCATCTTAGAAGGTCGGGATTATTTGGTAGGAGAGCAACTAAGTTTTGCTGACATTGTGCTCTATTTAGGCTTAGATTTTGGCAAAATACTTCAGGTAAATCCTAATGAACAAGGCGAGAACCTAGCCCGTTTTTATCAAATGATGCATGAGCGCTTTAGCATTCAAAATATGGCGAAGGCTAAATCGGCGAGTGAAGATAAATAAAAGCATTAGGCAAGCCAATCTTTGGAAAACGCTATTACCCACAGTCTTTGGTGGTTGAAGAGTGATTCGACTGCCTAAGATGGCAATAGTGAATTGCAGATGCCATAAAATGGCACAAGGGGAGGTTACTACGAAACTATGAAATCAAACCCTTTGTTACAATAGTAACAAACATCAACGCTATAGTGGTCAAATTATTATGTCCTATAAAGGCAAATATAAACACTTTTTGGACGATGAAAAAAGCGGTACTGTAAAAAGAGGCAACCACAAGGCGTGACTGTTATGACATTATCTTTTAGAGCGTGGTCTTTTAAACTGGGCGTACTACCATTTATGCTGACAGCGAGTGTGGCGTTAGGCGCTTGCCAAGACTCTTCTTTATCAAATGAGCAGGAGGCACAAGCGGGTACGAATGCCGTTAATAGTGAAGTAAGTAACAGTGATCCAGTGGCCAAAAGTGAGGCCAGCGTGGCTCAGGCGACAGCAGATGAGGTAAGTGCGGAAGAATCGATGATCAACAACCTGTCGCGCTATCGTTGGACATTGTTATCTGCAACGGATAATAACGCTCAACCATTAAGTACGCTAATGGACGTTAAAGATCAGGTGAGGTTGTCATTTGCTCAGTACCAAGGCCAAAATACCTTAAACTATAGTGTGGGCTGTAATACGATGAGCGCTGTCTATCAGTTGCAAGATCTGACTTTGACTATTGAAGACAGCATGAGTACGAAAATGTCATGTGGAAATCTTGATGCCGCTGAAAACAGTTTGAGCAAATTGATGCAAGGGGAGAGCCAGTTAGTCTTATCGAGAAATGTTGCCTCTGAAGAGGATCAGCCAGTATTGACGCAAATCACTAGTGCGGCTACTTTAGTTTGGGGTGGTAAGCTCACCCCGCAAGCTAAATACAATAGCAAAGGTGAGACGGTGTTTTGGGCGGTCAACGATAAAATGATCCCTTGCAGCGACAATAACTCAAAGATGTGCCTACAAGTGAAGCCCGTTACTTATGATGACCAAGGCATTAAAACCAGCGAAGGTGAATGGACATCATTCAATGGTGTTATCGACGGCTATGAACATGATGGCAAGCATGACGAAGTATTACGTCTACAGCGTTACCAGTTAGATACTAGTGAGACGAAAGAGGCCAGTAGTGACTCAAATGTGTCCAAAGACGCGTATGCCTATGTGTTAGATGCGGTGATCGAAAGCTCGGTAGTAGAATAAAAAGCTCGGTAGTAGAAGAAGCAGATACTAAGCGATCTCCTTCCTAAAAATTAGAGTTACAAGAAAAATTGATACCAGCCGTGCATAATGTATCGATATTAGTTTTTATTGACTACTTATTACTCAAGATAAACGCGCCATTAGGCGCGTTTTTTGTGGCGTGCTTATGTCAACGTAAGTTACCCAGATCTTCTTCAGTCAAACGCCAACGACCTTTTTTCTTAGAGGCACCGCGACCACGCATGGCGCTATTAAGTAGCAATTTATTCATAGAATGGCTTGAATGCGCATGGCAAATTGCGCAAGCAAGTCCATCTGCGGCGTCTGCCTGTGGTACGACATCTAAAGACAGTATCCGACAAACCATTTCTTGAACTTGCTCTTTGGCTGCGGCACCGTATCCACACACGGCTTGTTTGATTTGGCGGGCAGTATATTCTGACACTTCTAGATCCAATGCTACCATGGCGGCAATAGCGGCGCCTCGCGCTTGCCCAAGCTTCAGCGCAGAGTCAGGGTTTTCTGCCATAAACACCTGCTCAATAGCCGTATAGATAGGCTCATCCGCGTATTTGAGGTGATGTTGAGTGATCCGCGTCAAGCCATTAAAAATACGCTTTAATCGTTCAGGCATCTCTTTGGTGTCCGTGCGTATGGTGCCCGCATCAATGTAGGTCAGTTTATCACCCGTTTGTTGGACGATACCATAACCCGTCATGCGCGAACCTGGGTCAATCCCGATAATAATTGCCATAGTTTTCCGTCTTACTTACATTGTGTTTTATGGCTTAAAAATGCGCCGTAAGTTTGATAGTATAGCAATCAATCCCCATATACATCATATGTTAGCCATTTTAATTTGCATGGCACTCAATTTATTAGTTTTTATTTTATAGGACGACACTTTATGGGTCAGATAGTTGGTATTGCCATTGTTTGGTTTATTATCGAGATGCTACTGTGGTATTTACTTGCTCAGTTTATGAGTGGCTGGTGGGTCTTTATGTGGTTTATTGTTGCTGCTGTTATCGGGATCGCTCTTATACGTAAAGGTATGGCGGCGCTCAATCCAATGGCACAGCAGATGAAAGCGGGTGGCATGATGAACCCTGCGATGCGTCCACAAGAGTCAACCATGATTAAAAGTGTTGCGATGGCGGCAGCAGGTATTTTACTGCTTATCCCTGGGGTGCTTAGTGACTTAATCGCGCTATTGGTCGTACTACCACCCGTGCAAAAGAAACTGAAAGACATTGCCAATAACTACGTCATGAATAATCAGCAAAAGATGATGGAGATGATGGCTAAGCAGATGGGTGGACAAATGGGTGCTGGTCAAAATCCGTTTGGCGGTGGCATGGGCGGTCAAAACCCATTTGGTGGAGCCGGGGGTATGAATGGCCAAAATCCATTTGGTCAACAACAACAAAACCCGTTTGGTGACGTGTTTAAACAACATACGACCGTTGATGGCACAGCCAAAAACGTTCCTAAAGATGTGAAGAAAATCACCAAGTCTGCTAACGATGAATAACTGTTTGGTTAACCGTTAGTGATAGAAAAAGCCCCTTTTGTGAACTGACCCCCAAAACTTGGACAGTTTAGTTTACCCCAAGGACTGAGTTCTGTATTGCACAGGGCTCAATCCTTTTAGTTTCAATTGAATACGCTCATGGTTGTAATAATGAATGTACTCATGGATTTGTTGCTCTAACT
>NZ_DFBY01000014.1:0-57630 GCF_002366815.1 Psychrobacter sp. UBA3068
CCCCAAAGGCGCAAAGCGTTGGTTTGTCACTACATTGAAGATCGTAGCATTAGCATACGCCGTCCTTGCCGTATCTTTAACATCAGCGCCACCTGTTATTATCACAAGTCGGTGGTAACAGATGAGAACCAGCAAATAGCGGACTTACTTATCAAACTGACTGATGAGAACAAGAACTGGGGCTTTGGCTTGTGCTTTTTAACCTTGCGTAATGTGCTAGGACTGCCGTACAACCATAAGCGGGTATATCGCATCTACTGCGAGCTTGAACTCAACCTTAGAATCAAGCCTAAGCGTCGCATTAAACGTGCTAAACCAATACCATTAGCAGTACCTGATAGGATTAACCAAAGCTGGAGCATGGACTTTATGCACGACGGCTTAACTGATGGCCGCGGCTTTAGACTGTTCAATGTCATTGATGATTACAACCGTGAGGCACTCACCGTTGAAGTCGACTTCTCGCTACCGGCGCAAAGGGTCATACGCAGTCTTAATCAGCTTATTGAGTACCGAGGCAAACCTGTGCAGATAAGATGCGATAACGGCCCTGAATACATCAGCAATGCGCTCAAAGACTGGGTTGAACAGCAAGGTATCATCTTAAGCTATATTGAACCTGGCAATCCACAGCAAAATGCGTATGTAGAGCGCTTTAACAGAACCATGAGATATGATTGGTTAAATCAGGAGCTGTTTGATAATCTAGAGCAGGTACGCGCACAAGCAGAAAACTGGTTATACCATTATAATCATAAGCGCCCAAACATGGGCAATGGCGGTTTTACACCGATACAGAAACTCAATCAGGCAGCTTAATTCTATTTATTAGGTGTCTTAAGTTTGGGAGGGTTACCAAGTCTTTTATTTTAGTCAAGGCAGGACGATAGCCATAACTAGAGTTGGCTAAATGGTTTTTGATTAATGTTGCAGGATCACCACTAAAAAACTCGAGCATCAATACAGCGTTCAGCCTTATCTGTAGGTTCTTTCGGTTGTATTTAGAGAGTTGGCTTAGATGTCCATAAGTACACTCAAACATCGGTACATTTGACAATGTACTCAAAGTGCATGGATCAGGATAGATAGAGCAGGACAGTATGGAACGCCAGATACAACAAAGCCCCTGATATCAGGGGCTTTGGCTGTTCTATAAGTTAGTATAGGACTATGTAATGGTACCCGGAGCCGGACTTGAACCGGCACGCTATTGCTAGCGAGGGATTTTAAATCCCTTGTGTCTACCAATTTCACCACCCGGGCAAAACTTGTATTATCTATATAGTAAACATGTTACTTGCTAGATAAGTGCTGGCTATTATAAGCGGTTATACTAATAATGCAAGCTAAAATTAACGTAAAGTTAATAAATAATTGGAGGCTGGAGTCGGAATCGAACCGGCGTTAACGGAGTTGCAGTCCGCTGCATGACCACTCTGCCATCCAGCCAATCAAGGTGGACTATATTAGCAAAAATATATTAAATTACAAGTCATTTTTTAACTAAAAACAGGTTATTTGCTTACTTAACTACATTTAACTGTTCTTTGTAGGGATTTAAGCGATTAAAAGTCGTTATGGCCTTATCACTAAGCGGTTGCCTAGTGATAAGGAGCTAAAAATAATTCTAAAAAATAGTATTTTAAAGGATGTCTTTGTTGTTACGTTTGGCTTTTTTGACGTCGCGATAAGTCGCGGTGCAAATCAATACCAGTACCCCAAGGGTAATGGCTGGCCAAATTAAAACATATAAGCCATAGATAAAAACGTTGTCCATGATCTCTCCTTATAGTCTCTCTTAGCAGCCAACGTTAGTTATTTCGCATTGCTCAATCGTTCTCTGCATGAGATGACCTGATTTAAGTTTCTGATGTTGGTGCTACGTTAGTCTTTTTATCATAATTACCCACCCGCTGTTTGATGAGGCCAAAGTCGAAGTGCTCATCACCCATGAGGCTGACAATCACACAGACGATAGTGCTGGCACCGTAAGCCGTCAATGAGGCGAGTAAGACCATATATTGGCGTAGGAAGCCAGTGGCAAAGACTAGCATCAGCACCAGTGTAATAGCAGCTGCGATCATACCAATCTTTCGACCTAAGAAGCCAAAGACCATCAAACCAATAACGACCGCCGCCCCAACACTGGCCAAGATCTCAAAGAACAGAGCAGTGAAGCCAGTAATCGGCAGCAACTCAAAGCGGGCAACACAAAATAGGAGTAGGCCAATGATTACGGCTGAGGTAAAGGCCGTATTGGTCACACGATTCCAAAACACACTGGCAATGACAGGAAAGACAATGGCGCCCCATAATGCCCCAACGAAAACCAGCATGACGAGAATATCAAGCTTAAAGCTGGCAAAAATCAGGCCAGCAGCAGTGGCGATAATCATCGTACCACGACCGATTAGCATCATGGTTTTTGGTTTAACGCGACCTTTAGCGATATTCTTACCGTACACGTCCGCCATCATAATTGTCGATAGCGCTGATAAATCGGAGTCAGCGGTCGATGATAACGAACCAATCACTAAAATAAAAAACAGAGCGATAAACACAGGATGTAGATAAGTGCTAACCATTTGTGGAATCAAATTATTCATGTTGCCATCGAGTGGTTCAATCCCAATGGTCAAAGCCATCAGTCCAATCATGCCAAGACCAATAACAATGCCTGCGTAACCAACGGTAGCGGTGACAAACGTGGCTTTAATCTTGGTTTTATCAATGGCAAATAAGCGCTGGGTAATGGTTTGATTGCCGATTGCATAAGCCAGTACAGCGACAAAATAGGGCGCTCCCTGCTGAAAAAAGGCTTCAGAAGAAAAGAAGTTTTGCTGTTCTAAAGTCAGGTTTGACAGTCCACTGACCATGACTTCAGGACCACCCATAGCAAACAGTACCGCTGGAATAATGATGATCCCAATTGCCATTAATGCGACCAGCTGGGCAAAATCGGTAAAGACGGAGGCTCGAAACCCTGAGGTTAACGTGTAGCTCAACACACCAATACCCGCGATCATCACCCCTGTTTGGAACGATAATGGTGATAAAACAGACACCAGTGCGCCAGCAGCGGTGAAGTTGACCATCAAGCTAATTAAGCTGCCCATAATATTAGATATGGCTAAAATTAATTGGCTTGATGAACCATGTCGGGCGTGGATGAGCTCACCTAAAGTGTGGCCATCTGGTGCCAATTCACGAAAGCGCATGCCAAAAGGGTAAATGAACAAAATCATCAGTGCCCCCCAAAAGCCGTAATGTATTGGACCTGACACACCGTATTTGTAGCCGGATGTAGCTGCTGCATAAAACGATGCTGCCCAAATCCAAGTGGCGGTCATGCTGGCGGCACCCATGCCAAAGCCAACACCGTGACCTGCGACCATAAAGCCAGAAGTCGTTTCTTTGTCTTTTTTAATTAATAAAGAAAGTAAATAAGTACCACCATAAAACGCCAACAATAATAAAATAATGGTCAACGATGAAAATTGGAACAATGACTCAGTTTTCAAATTCATACCTCGCAATTGTTTTTGATGAATTAAAATTAATGGGATTGAATGGATCCCAAAAGTTTAGATAGGTAATACCGCTTATGGAGACAAGCTAATGAGCTGCTAGTAGAAATAACAAGCACAGCTAGCAACATTACTTAACTGTTACGACAAGTAAGCATTGAATTTGAGTGTCGTGACGTCGTCACTTGGGATATTTACTAAAAAATATATCAACAAATGAGAGGGGCACATTTCAGTAATCGTTAACTGATGAAGGCACCCTAACGCTATGAGAGACATACGCTCAAGGGTCGCTGAATGTCATAAGAGGCTCGTTAGATGAGCGTCCATAGCCATATTACGGAAAGCGTCAAGCCACACTGCATGGCCTGAGCTAGATTTAGACAGAATGATCAACGGTACAAGAAACCATGAGAGAGATTTTCACTCTATTTTCTTAGTTGATATACAATCTGCAGTTTTAAGAGCGAATGCAATCTAGTCTGAGTAATCAGTGCCATGAATGCTGTATTACTAAATAAAACTACATATCTGTTAAGTGTATGTAACATTTTCGTGCGGTAAGAGTAACCTATTATGTCTTTAACCTCAAATTTTTCCTGACTTTAACTATTATAAGTTCTGGACAGAGGTAGTTGATTGATAAGTTTTAACTCATAGGAGGGAGAGTATGAATAAAAATTAGCGCTGCGCCTTAAAAATCTAAGTAGCCTGAATAATAAGTTACTCTGTCATTGCGTAAGAAACCAGCCACGCCCAATCCATAGCGCTCAGCGACACGTATTGCCGTACTGGTGGGTGCAGACATACCAATTAACCAAGGTATGCGACCGCGAATAGATTTTTGTACCAGTTCAATCGATAAGCGTGAGGTCATGAGGACGCAGTCCACGTCTGTCTTGTGTCGCAGTCGCCAGCCGATCAGTTTATCTAAGGCGTTATGACGCCCTACGTCCTCAAATAGGTGTAAGCGCTGATTGTCAATGGTCGCAGCGGCATGCAACGCGCCTGTTAGTTGGTGGGTACGCTGGGCGGCTTCCACTTGTTGTCGCAGATCTAACAGACAGTCAAGGCTTGGTACGATCTTTTTGGGGAGGGCAGTTGTGGAATTTTGACAGTCTTGCAAGCTGCCTTGTGAGTAGCAACTCAAGTCGGGTAGAGCTTGGGTCAATCCTGTGATACCGCACATACCGCAACCTGTACGTCCTGCCAGCTGACGTTTCTGTGCTTGAATACGTTGGTGACAGCGCTGGTTTAGTACCAGCTCCACTACATAAACGTCATAGTCTTGCAACTGCTGCGTGATTTTCTCAAATTCGGCCGCGTCCCCATCTTTATTATCTGAACCTTGGGTAAACTGTTGGTAACTTGAGGGGTCAGTAAGCGAAGTAACTTCCCAATCTAGTAGCTCATGGCTATGCTGAATCAAGCCTTCACTAAACAAAAACCCTACCGCTAGGTATTCAAGCTGGCTAGGACTTGCCATCAGTACGGCATAGTGTATGCCGTTGATTACAATGGCGACAGCGGCTTCCACCGCCAAACTCGCTGGCTGGTTATCAACACAAACCTGAGCAGCACCGCTTTGGTCAACTCTATCTGATGAATAACAGTGTTTTTGCGATGAATGCGCGCGCACAAGCGGCGTCGTAAATTTATCTGTAGCATTCGATATCTTGTGTGCTAAGAGCTCCTCACTAGCTGGTTTACCTTCTTTCACATCGGCTTTCGCTATTATCATGGTGTGTCATATGATCTGGTCACTGGTGTGGTTTTTTGGTGATTTTTCTTGTTAACACGAGCATTACTTAATCATTTGTCTATCATTTACTAGGTAGGATCAGTTATGCCTTCCTCTGCACTCATCCGTTGCAAAACCACGGTCGTTGATTTGTACGCTGGTATGTGCGAATCTGGTGCATGAGTGTCTAAATCAAATAAATCATTACACTCAGGATAATAAGCGGCCACGGCGTTTGACGCAATATCCATCTCAGTCAATACTAATGGCCCTAAGACACGTGGTTGATCCGTACTGTTTTTATTAGGTTGTCGGGTTACCATCACGTTATCACCTGTCTGCCAGCCTAGGCGGCTTATCTCATCAGGATGCATAAACAAGACGTCACGGCGATTGGTATGGCGATAGCGATCTTTGAACCCAAAGATCATGGTATTAAATTGATCATGGCTACGCACGCTGGTCAACTGCCAAATCTTTTGTTCATTGTCTTGAGCGCCATTCATAGGGATCGTAGTATCTGTCACCGTTCTAAACGAGGAGGTCGCCTCTGCCATTTGTGCTGCGACATAAATAATTGGATATTGGGGTACTTCAAACTGTGCTTTACCACTGCTGGTATTCCATACGCGATGGCGAGCAGGGTGATACAAATGAAAACCGCGTTCAGATGCACGAATACGTTGGTTGAAATCTTCAAAACCGTCAATCGCTTGGGCAATATAATCACGAACGACATCGAAATCCTCACTCATCCTTTGCCAAGGGATGGACGAGTCAGAGCCAAACACATGGGTTGCGATGTCTGCCACAATCTGCGCTTCAGATTTTAAATGCTCACTAACGGGCTTAAGGTTACCTTGAGTGGGTACCACCTGACACATAGAGTCTTCGATGGTCGCAAACTGCTCGCCTTTAGCGGTAATGATGCGCTCTGTACGACCCAAGCAAGGTAAGATAAGATTGTTTGCACCGGGGTATAGCATCGTCTCGTTGAGCTTGGTGCCCACAAAAATATTCAGCTGAGTCTTGGTTAACGCTTGTTGAATCGCGCTGGTATCGGGCGCGGCCACGGCATAATTACCACCCATACCCATAAAGACTTTTAGCTTGCCCATGATCAGTGCTTTTGCTCCTGTCACCACATCATAACCCTGTACTTGCGGCATAGGATGCTCAAAAACACGTTCAAGGCTATCCAGCAGTTTTTGCGCAGGGCGCTCATGGATACCCATGGTGCGATCGCCTTGTACATTAGAGTGTCCACGAACGGGAGATGCGCCTGCGCCATCAATCCCAATCATACCCATCAGTAGTAACAAGTTGGCAATCATACCCACATTGTCGTCACCTTGCACGTGCTGGGTGATACCCATGCCCCATGTGCAAATCGTTGCTGAGCTATCGGCAACCAGCTTAGCAAGGCTTATGATTTCTGCTTGAGAAATGCCGCTACCCAGCTCAATGTCTGACCATGATTGCTCGGTTAGCCACTGTTTTAATGGCTCAAAACCTGAGGTGTGCGTCGTAATAAAATTCGTATTGATTTTATGATTTTCAACCAACCATTTGGCAATACCCGTCAATAGTGCCGCATCGCCGCCGATTTGAACTTGAATAACGTCGTCAACCACATCCGCGCTTTGTCCTGCCGCCATGTGCGTGGGCTTTTGTGGATTTCTAAATTTACTGAGGCCTTGTTCGCGCATTGGGTTGATCGAGAGAATGCGACATCCTTGCTTGTGAGCATGGGCGAGCATTTCCAGCATACGCGGATGATTGGTGGCTGGATTTTGTCCAAACATCAATATGAGCTTGGCCTGTCCAAAATCCTCTAAGGTTACCGTCGCTTTACCAACACCCAATTGTCTACCCAGCATTACTGAGGTTGGCTCGTGACACATGTTCGAGCAATCGGGTAAATTGTTGGTACCAAAGTAGCGGACAAACAACTGATACATAAAGGCAGGCTCATTAGTGACACGTCCTGAGGTATAAAACAGCGCCTCATCTGGGGAGTCAAGCTGTCCTAACTGTTCAGCAATCAGACGATAAGCGCTGACCCAAGGGATGGGAACATAGCGGTCTTGCGTGGCATCATAATATAGTGGCTCTGACAAGCGGCCAATGTGCTCAAGCTCATAACCTGACCAGCCTTGTAGCTCGGTGACGCTATGTCTTGCAAAAAATTTGGCATCCGCTTTACGGGTCATGGTCTCACTGGCAATAACCTTGATGCCGTTTTCACAGACATCAATGGCTTTATGTGATTTATGATCAGGCCAAGCACAGCCTGGGCAGTCAAATCCACCCTGAGGCTGATTGCTTTTGAATACACTCAGACCCCCTCGTAAAAAGGTTTGATAATCCATCAGCTTACGCGTGGAGGAGATCAGCGCAGGCCAACCAGCGGCAGGGTAGGTATAAATAGGAATTTTGCGCATGACAGATCTCGTAGATAAGTGACGATAGCGAGGCTTTGGTAGACAATAACTATATAATGGACAGTGAAAACTTCATACGACCATTAACTATAGATAACAAAAAACCTTCAAGAAGCCATGCTTTCTTGAAGGTTTATCATGTAAATACTCACTCACAAGAGAGCGTAGAATGACGTCTTCTTAAGTGAGGTTTTCATAAATATCATCTTTTTAATATATCAGTAACGTGCGTCTTTAGGTTTTTTACCATTTGGCCAGTCATTGACCTTACCAGCAAAGTCAGGTCGCGGCTGGTGAGTAAAAAAATGCGCCACATCGACGGCATCTTGATCGCTCAGTACATTGCCGTGACCCCACAACCCTTTGGTCTGGATACCCATCGGCATATTGTATTTTACAAAAGCCGCCGCTTTATAAGTACGTGCCATACCCGCACCGATATTAAAGGATTCATCGCCCCATAGTGGCGGGAAGACGATATCGCCGCGACTGTCTTTGAGGCCTTCGCCATTATCGCCATGGCAAGTCGCGCATTGAACCTTATAAATTTGTTCACCGCGCATAGGGTCTGGTATTAATGAGTCATCAACTTTGCCAGCGTTACGAATATCGACCTTTTGTTCCTTAGGCGTGTTTTGCGACAACCATTTCATATAGGCCATCATCGCCAGCATTTCAGGGGACTGGCGATCTAAGGGCTTGCCATTCATTGAGCGTTGAAAGCAACCATTGATCCGTGCTTCTAAATCGACTTCTTTTCCAGAGCGTGGCATGATACGAGGATAGGTGTTATAGCTATTGATATATGGATCGCCAAGCGGAACTTTACCTTGCGAGATGTGACAGCTGTTGCAATTCATTTGCGCGCCCACGTGCTCTGGTAATAGGCGCTTGGTTTCATTTAATAAGCGTTTACCATAAAATATCTCATCAGCGTTTGGCTCATCCAAGATAGCCGTGTCTTGCGGCAGCACATAAGTGCCGATATCTTCGTTGGCATCATCTGCGGTGACTAATCCGTACTCAGGTGCATTTTGCTCGACAGGCTCGGGCTGTGAGCAACCACTACTGATAGCAGCGACACTAACCGCTGAAGCAGTAAGGATAGCGGTGGTTAGGTTGCTCATCTTGATTTTTTGAGAGATAACGCTGGCAATAGTATGCAAGTTGAGTGGAGGTTTTTTCATTATTTTGCTCCTTTTGTTTGCGCATCAATACTTAAGTCTGGGGCGATATCCGTACTGGTTTTTGGTTTTTTAGCGAGGAAAGCCCGCATTTTTACCACGTCATTGACATCGATTTTGGGCGCTTGGTTGGTCCAGCTATTACGGACGTAATTTACCACTTCTGCCACATCTGCATCGCTAAGATTGCTGAATTCAGGCATAGTGAATGCCATACGGTCATGTGGGGTTTCAGGCATACGACCTCCGCTCAAGGTAATCTGTAGTACCGAATCAGCGTTTTTAGAATAGACTGCACTATTACCATCAAGCGCTGGGAAAATACGCGCGACCCCTTTACCATCGACACGGTGACAAACTTGGCAATATTCGGCGTACAAAATTGAACCGCGCGAATCATAGTCGCCATCTAGTAGTTTTTGCGTGGTGATGTCTTTTTTCGTAGGCAGTGTGGCTTCCTTGTTTGGCGCTGGTGTTAACGTTTTTAGATAGGATGACATGGCGTTGATATCGTAGTCCGTCATATATTGGGTGCTATGCTCAACTACTTCAGCCATGGCGCCAAAAGCAGCAGTGGTATCAGTACGTCCGGTCTTAAAGAAATCATTTAGTTCTGCAACTGTCCAAGTACCAAGTCCGCGATGCTCACCGCGTATGCTTTTGGCACGCCAGCCATCGATGATGGCACCGCTCAAATATTTGTTAGAATCTGCATTACTTAGAGCCGTTTCTTGGAAACCGATACCGCGCCCAGTGTGACAAGAGCCGCAGTGCCCGGGACCTTCGATTAAGTATTGACCACGAGTCAATAGGGCGTCGTCTGTCTCAGGAACAAAGTCACGCTTGCGATCAAATAAGACCTGCCAGTATGCCAAGGGCCAGCGCCAGTTTGCTATGGGAGGTAGCTCACTTTTTAGATTGGTTTGCTTGACGGCTTTGACATCGGACATAAAGAAGGCGTACATAGCGGCTAAGTCTTCGTCTGGCATGAGCTGGTAAGATGGGTACGGCATAGCAGGGTACAAGGTTTTATTATCACGGCGTACCCCATGTTTAACGGCGTTTTTAAAGTCGTCGAAACTATAGTTGCCGATGCCGGTTTCTTTGTCTGGCGTGATATTGGTTGAATAAATTGCCCCAAGCGGCGTTAGCATAGGCAGGCCGCCTGCATAAGTCTCGCCATTGAGCGTGGTATGACAAGCGACACAATCAGCGGTGCGTGCGATATATTCACCCTGTTTGATGAGAGCAGGATCAGTGATATTGACCTCGATATCGCTACTGCTAGTACGTATATTTGGCAGTAATTGCCCAATAATAAAGGCAACGGCCAGCCCGATAATGGCTGTTACTATTATAATCAGTGGCCATTTTTTCATAAGCCCGCCCTCCATAAGATATTTTTACCAAGCTTATAATCCATCACCCATATTTCATGAGGAGTGTTAGTCATCCAGATGAAAAACAAATATTTGTGATTTAAGCTTCGCGAATTAAAAGTTACACGACTGTCATCTAGTATAGGGTAGCGGGTAACATTGTGATATTGTGGAAAACCACATTATAAATAAGGTTTTCATTTATAATGCAAGTTTGGGCGGACAAACGGAAAGCGAAATTTATGCATAGAAGGCTTAAAAGCTTGGTGACCTTAAACGCTTTTCGCGTTATTTTTGCAGCGCTTCTTGCTTGGTCAATCTTGTCCAAGGCAAACGCACAAACTTACTATTTAGGTGTGTTGGCACCTCAAGGTGAGACTGCCGCGCAAAATCGCTGGCAGCCATGGCTCGATGAGCTCAATAATCAGTTGTCAGATGACACCGTGATATTGGTACCCTTAGCGCTGGAAAATTGGCAACAGCAAATTGGTGCCCAACAGTTTGCTTTGGTGCTTGGTCCTCAAGTACAGTTTATAAAAATGAATACCACGAGATGGCGCTGGTTGGCTACCCTCCAAGCAGATACTGCCCAATCGGACTTAATTGCTCCCGCGAATGACAATGCTCAAAGTTTTGATGCGCGCAAATATGAGAATCAGCTTTCTACCACTGTCATTCTCGCCAATGAATTTAATAAATTAAATGAGCGTGTATCACTAAAACAGCCTAGTGCGATGGAAGAAGTCGCTAGTGCACTATGGGTTGCCGCTGACAGCGATATTTATCGGCTGCAAGATTTACAGCAACGTAGTGTTGCTGCGGTTGATGCCGATGCATTTGGTGGTTATTTATTAGGAGCGCATTTATTACAGAAAAACGGCCTAGCACCCAATCGTTATCGAGTACAGTTTGTCGGTTATCCGATTGAGAATACTTTGCATACCTTGGCTAGCGGAAAAGTAGACGCTGCAATCGCGCCGCTTTGTTTAATGGAAGAGATGGCGCGGCAGGGTAAAATTAATGAAAGGCAGTACCGGTTGATTCATCCAGTCGCGACAGTATCAAGTTGTCAGTCTTCAACGGGAATATATCCAAATTGGACGTTAGCAGCGACAGAGCAAGCACCTGCCAATTTAATACGGCAAATCAATCAGAGTATTTTTGGTGTAGTACGACCAGTCAATGATAAAAACAGTTTAAGGCAACGCTGGCTACCACCAGAGTCTAGTACTGATGCTGAACGCATACTATATGAGATGAATCAGCATCCAGCGCAAAAGCCGCTTGGAGCACACATCGTAGATTGGATAAAGTCGCATCGATTGTGGATGGGTATGATCATTTTTATTATCGTGATATCGGCGATTAATTATGGCTGGATGAGCTGGCTGGCATGGCGGCAGCGTCAAAAGATACTGAAACAAAATAGTCTGATCCGAGGTTATGAACAGCAGTTGCGTCAAACAGAGCGCTTTGCTGTCATCGGCGAAATGAGTGGCTCAATCGCCCATGAGATTAATCAGCCACTAGCGACTATACAGAATTATGCGCAAGGGCTGTTGATACGTAGTCAGCAAGCAAACTCGCCTAAAAAGGCTGATGATATAGTGCCAAATGATAATGCACTGACAGACAATGCATTGCAGCAAATCGTTAATGAGACCGAGCGAGTCGCCGCTGTAGTAGCTAATATCCGAAGCTGGGCGGGCCAGTCGCAAGCCAATGAAGTCAAAGTCGATATCGCAGCAACGTACCAACAATGTATCTTGCTATTGGGTGAGCAAGCAGTAGGTATTCACTTTTGGCTAGCAAGTGATTATCAGCATTTAACTTTGCCAAATTTATTACTAGATCAGTTACTGATAAATAGCGTAACTAATGCCGCACAGCAAGGGGCGACCAATATCCTGCTACGCTGTCAGGCAGAGGAGTATAATGATAAGCAATGGTTGGTATTGCATCTAAGCGATGATGCTGGCGGCTTTGACCAAGCCCAGCTTAAGGCGCGGCACCTACCAGAAATCCTGCCCAGTCAGTACGCTACCCAATCAACGAAAGCAGATGGACTAGGGTTGGGACTAATGATATGTCAGCGATTATGCAAGTCGCTTGGCGGTGTGATGCAGCTGAATAATGTGAACGTAGGTGATGAACTTGATAAAATTCATGCGATAGATGGCAAACATCTGCAGCGTTTCAAACGTATCCTAAATGGTAAAATCCAACTGACGCAGACCAGTACTGCCCACCAGCCTTTAAACTTCATAGGTGCACAAGTATCTTTTTATTTGCCTTTACCTGTAACGGATAGAGATGCTGATAGTGGCATGAGTCACAAGTATCTGAAATGAGGCACCTTGCTTTTTGAGATCCAACTGATATAGCCAATAAGGTAGTGTATGACCTCTGATCAAGTAGCAAGCACACATTCTGACAACGTATCTAATAAAGTACCGGAAATACTCCCTGAGCAGTTAATAATTCATATCATCGATGATGAAGAAAGCGTTCGTACCTCGTGTGACTTTCTAATTAGTAGTTTGGGAATGCCGACTCGAGTATGGTCGAGTGCCACGGTGTTCTTGCAGCAAGTAGATATTCATAGACCCGCAGTGATTGTCAGTGACTTGATGATGCCTGAGATGAGTGGTCAATCCTTACAAGCAAATCTTGACAAGTGCGGTAGCCCTATGGCGCTCATTGCGTTAACCGGTAATGGCGAGATTGCTGATGCAGTCAATATGCTTAAACAAGGGGCAGCCGATTATCTAGAGAAGCCTATCAAGAGCAGCCGCTTACAAGAGGCTATAGCATATGCTCAACAGCTAACTATTAAACGCGCTAAGCGTTACGAGATTCGCCATCTATACATGCAGCTGACTGATAAAGAAAAGCTGGTAGCCAATGAATTGTTAGGGGGTAATCTGAATAAGAATATCGCTGATCATTTAGATATATCAGTCCGCACGGTAGAAGTGCATCGCTCACAAGTCATGAAAAAAATGCAATCACAGCATGTCAGTGAGTTGATTCAAAAATTAGTTATGCTTGAGTCTTAACAGTTAGTAAAAAATTGATGCTTAACCATTTTGCCTGACAATAAAAAACGCCTGTTATTAGACAGGCGTTTTGCACTCTCTGTTTTCATTTTAAGGCAGTGAGTTTACATGAGCTAGCTCAAAATCAAGCTGTCATCTTCAACTTTTTCACCGCGAGTTTGTTCAAACATGTCGAGCAAATCATGTACGGTCATACCGCGACGAGCTTCACCAGCCACGTCTAGTACGACTTGGCCTTGATGTAGCATAACGGTACGCGTGCCATGTGCCAAAGCCTGCTGCATCGAGTGTGTGACCATCATGGTGGTAAGCCCATTGTCCGTGACAATCTTATCGGTTAACTCTAAAACAAAAGCGGCTGTTTTAGGGTCAAGCGCCGCAGTGTGTTCATCAAGCAATAAAATCTTGGAGGGTTGCAATGATGCCATCAGCAAACTAACCGCTTGACGCTGTCCACCGGATAATAATCCCATACGGTCAGTCAGACGATTTTCTAGTCCTAACTTTAGGACAGACAACTTTTCTCGAAATAAGTCACGGTTACTCTGGTTTAGGGCAAAGCTTAAACCACGCTTGCTGCCGCGTTTATAGGCCAGGGCCATGTTTTCTTCGATAGTGAGCGCCTCACACGTGCCCGCCATTGGATCTTGGAACACACGCGCCACCCAATGGGCGCGCTGATGGGCGCTTTTTTTGGTGACATCAATACCATTTAACAAGATTGAGCCACTGTCGACACGCGTGGTACCACTGACCGCATTTAAAAAAGTCGACTTACCAGCACCATTGGTACCGATGACAGTCACAAACTCACCATCCGCAATGTTCAGATCGATACCGCGTAGGGCAGGGTTTTCAATGGGTGTGCCAGGATTAAAGGTCAACCGTAAATCTGTGGCTTGCATCATAATAATTATTCCTTATGTTTGCCTCAAGCTTGGTGAGCACAGTCGCTGTTTACGACGTTGTTGTTCGTTAACGTTGAGATCGTAATTTGCGGCTCAAAATCTCGTTTTTGGCTTTGGGTAATACCAACGCTAATACCACTAGCAAGGCGGTAATCAAGTTCAAATCTTGCGGGCCAAAGCCAATACTGCGTAGCGTATCGCTTGACAGAGCCACCTGAATGAATAGCTTGTATAACACGGCACCCACGACCACGGCAAAGGTAATCAGCCAAATTCGCTTGGCAGGAATAATGGTCTCACCGATGATGACGGCTGCCAGACCAATGACAATCGTACCGATACCGATCGAAATATCAGCGCCGCCTTGAGTCTGGACAAACAGCGCACCCGCTAGCGCAATCAAACCGTTCGAAACAGCCATACCGACGATGGTCATCCATGAGGTATGGATACCTTGTGCCTGTGCCATTCTTAAGTTTGAGCCGGTAGCACGCATGGATAAGCCCGTTTCGGTACTATAAAACCAGTCTAAAAACAACATGGCAAGTAGCACGACCGTACCAATGATAAGACAGCGCATCCAATAGCCGTTGCCATCGGTTACCAAGGTACTAAAGACCGTCGTTTCACCCAGCAATGGCAAGTTTGGCGCACCCATGATGCGTAAGTTGACAGAATACAACGCTACCATCACCAAAATACTGGCAAGGAGTTGCAAAATACCAAGTTTGACGTGTAGCCATGCAGTAACGATACCGGCGACTGCCCCTGCTAGCATACCAAAGGCACATGCCAACCATGGGTTGATACCAGCAATGATAGAAATACCAGCGACTGCGCCGCCTAATGGAAAACTACCATCAGCGGTTAAGTCGGGAAAGTCGAGAGTGCGAAATGAGATCAGCACACCAAGTGCGACTAGGCCATAAATCAGACCACTTTCAAGCGCACCAAAAAAAGCAATTAAGGACATAAGAGATCAGTAAGTCATAACCAAGCGTTTAGTAAATAACTGTCTATCCATAGTGTAAGTGAGCGGTATACACCACCGTTGTTTTACCTATGGTTTGTCAGTCAATGTTAGCTAAACGGCTAAGCGGTGAATTTAACAGATTAAGCAATCTGCGGTTAGGGTAAACCAAAACATGTCACGATGAACAACGATCATAAGCCACCTTGGTTCAAAGCTTCGATTCAAAAATTTGTCAATCTAGAAATGCGTCAATACTTTATACTTAGCAAGTGTCTTATCAGAAATGAGCCACCGTAAAGTAGTAAATAACTCTCGCTTAAATAAGAAGCCCAGCCTACTGATTCATAGCTGGGTTTCTTATGTTAAACACTGGGTCTCATAGCGAAAAGCTAAATGACGAATAATGATAAATTGGTCAAAACAGTCGTTTATCTGGTGACTGCTATGATAAGACAACTATAAAAGTGCGTTATTCTACCACTTCTTTTGCTTTATCGATAACCGCTTGTGACAAAGTAATGCCTTGTTCTTTAGCGTGTGTTGGGCTGACATATAGATCGAGGTTTTGCGGGGTATAAACAGGGATAGCGCCTGCTTTTTCACCGTTTAAGATACGCACAACGATTTTGCCAGTTTCACGGCCAAGATCGTAGTAGTTTACCCCCAATGCCGCAATTGCACCACGCTCAACTGAGCTGGTATCTGAGGCAATGAGTGGAATCTTACTTTCTTTAGCAATTTGATATAGCGACTCATAAGCGGAGACCACGTTGTTGTCGGTCGAGGTGTAGATCATATCGACTTTACCTTCAAGGCTGCGTGCTGCCATCGCGATATCATTACTACGCTGCGCAGGTGCCTCGTGCACATTGATACCTAGTGGCGTCAATTTCTCTTTGAGGTTTTGTAAAGTGATGGTTGAGTTTACTTCACCTGGACTATAGACATAACCGACGTTCTTTAAATCTGGAATGATTTGACGCATCAATTCGATTTGTGGCTCATAGGGTAGTGCGTCTGATGCCCCCGTCACGTTGGTACCAGAACCATCTAATTTAGGTACTAGCTTGGCTGCGACTGGATCAGTGACGGCTGAGAATACCAACGGAATACTGCTAGTAGAAGCGGCGACAGACTGGGCCGATGGGGTTGCGATAGCGACGATAACATCGGGTGCATCGGCAACGAATTGTTTGGCAATCTGGCCAGCAGTGGCCGTGTTACCCTGTGCACTTTGGAAGTTAACCGTTAAGTTTTCACCATCTTTAAAGCCGGCCTCATTTAACTCATCGATGACACCTTTGCGTACATCATCAAGCGCTGGATGTTCAACGATAGCGGTAATGGCGACGGTCTTCATATCAGTTGCGGCATCGCCAGTTGCACTGTCCGTGGTACTCGCATCTTGTGCTGACTGGTTACAACCTGTCAAGAGGGCGGTACAAACGCCGCCTAACAATAGCGCCTTACTAAAATTGAAACGACCAAAAAGATTTTGATACAACATGGGTCTCACTCCTGAAAACAATAATGTGTCCGTACATTATTTAATAGATGGATAAAAGGTAAAGCGCGCCATCAATATAGATGGCCAAATATTTTGTGTTAGTACTGTTTGTCAGTACTACTTGTTAGAGCTATTTATCCGCACTCTGTGCTTGTTTGTCGACATTGATGGCATTTTTTAACAGATCATCTGACAAGCTCACCCCTTGTTCAGCGGCGTGTTTTGGGCTTGCGTATAAGGTGAGGGTGTTCATCACTTCAGGCTTAATTGTGTTTACCGCCTCGCCATTTAACACCCGATAAACCATTTTGCCTGTGGTACGACCAAAGTCATAATCGTTGACACCAAGTGCAGCAGTGGCACCGCGTCTGACACTAAACTCATCTGAGGCGATGATCGGAATATCAAGCTCGTTTGCGGCACCGGCCATCGCTTCAAATGCTGATACCACATTATTGTCTAACGAGGTATAAATAACGTCGGCGCGACCCGCAAGGCTACGAGTCGCCATAGCAACGTCAGTGGGGCGATTGGCGGTGACGTCTAGTATTTTTAGGCCACGTGCGGGTGCGGCTTTCTTAAGTTGATTGAGCACCACAACCGAGTTGACCTCACCTGGGCTATAGACGTAACCAATGGTCTTGGCATTGGGCGCAATTTTTTGAATATTGTCTAACTGCGGCTCGATCGGTAATTCGCTAGACAAACCTGTCACATTGGACTGGATAGGCACGTCATTTTCATCGATAAGCTTCGCTGCTACCGGGTCTGAGATGGCGGTATAAATAACTGGCACTGTCTTGGTTGATGCGACAACAGACTGCGCAGATGGCGTCGAGATTGCGACGATAGCATCTGGGTTGTCACCGGCAAACTGTTTTGCAATCTGACCCGCTGTCGCTGTGTTGCCTTGGGCGCTTTGGAAATTGACGGTTAGGTTTTGACCTTCGACATAGCCTTTATCAGCCAGCTCATCAATAATGCCGCGACGCATCTCATCTAATGAAGGATGTTCGACGATTTGCGTGATGGCCAATGTTTTGGCAGGCTTATCAGCATCGGCAGCTGTATTTTCATCAGTCGTGGCAGCGGTGTCTGTAGTATTTGAACAGCCAATTAATCCAAGGGTGGCGCTGATAGCAGCACCGTATAGGCTCAAGCGTAAGGTAGAAGCAATAGTCATTATCAGGTTAACTCATAGGTTATATCCGTCTCAAAACCAAGCGCACGTTATTACTTGCTCAGCCTAATTA
The DNA here is from genome assembly GCF_002366815.1 of Psychrobacter sp. UBA3068. Classification (NCBI taxonomy): domain Bacteria; kingdom Pseudomonadati; phylum Pseudomonadota; class Gammaproteobacteria; order Moraxellales; family Moraxellaceae; genus Psychrobacter; species Psychrobacter sp. UBA3068. The sequence goes on from NZ_DFBY01000014.1 coordinate 17,976, forward strand.
TTGTAAGGCTTACGCTCGTCTTCGTTAACGTTGGTTCTTAAGAATGATATTGGAAAGTGCAGATTAGCCGAGTCAATGCTATGTTGATGCCAAGACAGCAGGCTAACAATAAAGTAATCGTTCCATCGATCATTATGGTCATATTATGACAGTAATGTAACTTATCGCAATAAAAAATTAAAGCGTATTCGTCATAGGGTGCGTTAAGGCATGTGCTAAGGGGTTTATCAGAGAAGGTTTCACGGATTTTGATCACAAAAAATGCCGCTTAAGGCGTGTTTATATCTAATAAAACTGTCGTTCAAAAGCATACAAGCCAGCAACGCATTCATTACGTAGCCACTTTATAATGAACATAAGCTAATTTTCATAAGAAAGTAACATTAAAAAGTAACGTTAAAGAGAGTCTAAAATTCATAGGATATCGATTTAATGAATGTTCGATAGACTCTGGTATTTAGCTAATCTTTTATAACCGAATATTCTAAGGATGCCATCATGAACACTGCTAATCTTAAGTTACTAACCATTGCTGGTATTACGGCCGTCTCGTTGACTTGTTTACCTGCTATGGCAAAAGACCATCATGGGCACAATGGCAACGGTCACGGAAATGCCAAAAACAAATCCGTTTATGTCAGTAATAACCATAGGGGCAATGCCCATCCGAGTATCAATGCTTATCGCAATGCTAGCCCTAATGCTTCATTTAAGCGTGATCTTGATAAATACGGCTATAGAGTAGTCGGCAATCTCGATAGAGATATCTATGATCGGTCAGTCGTTTTAGATCGTTATGACGACCGCTATGTTCGTATTCGTACGCCAGAAAATAACATTGTGACGGTGATTAATGACACGTTGCAGATCATTGATATCTTGAGTAGATAAGGGTAAGGCTTTATTTTTATTAATTTTATAAATCAGGCACAAAAAAAACGGTCTGTTTAGACCGTTTTTTTATGGCGATAGTTTTATTCGTGTCTAGAGTCTACTGAGTAATCATCCTATCATGACAGTATTGATCCCAACCTCATAGGGTTAGGCCAACGTATCACCAACCACACAAGCATCCGGTAAGGTAACGACTGTTAAGCCAGTCTTTGGCTCGCCAGTTGACAATACCATTCCTTCTGAAACACCAAACTTCATCTTACGTGGGGCAAGATTGGTGATACAAATCACCTTTTTGCCTTGCAGTTGCTCAGGCTCATAAAACTTACGGATACCGCTAAATACATTACGTGGTTGGTCTTCGCCGACATCTAGGGTAAATTGTAATAGCTTATCAGCGCCTTCGACATGATTGCATGCTAAAACGTGTGCCACTTTCATCTCAACTTTGGCAAAGTCTTCGATACCAATATAGTCTGTTTGTTCGGTATCTGCTGTTGAAGACGTTTGATTTTTTGCGTCTGGTTTGTTGCCTTCGCTAGGTACGGGCGTCTCTGTTTGCGTTAACGAGGCTTTTGAGTCTTCAACCATGGCCGCGACATCTTTTTCTTCGATACGCTGCATCAGTGGTTTGAACTTATTGATTTTATGTCCAAGCAGCCACTCATTACGGCTGGCAAAGCTTAAGTCATCAATGTTTAAGAATGCTTTGGCATTGGCCGTCAGTTCAGGCAGTACTGGCGCAAGATAGACCATCAACTGACGGAAGATGTTAATCGCCACCGAGCAGACGTCTTGGACTTCTTGCTCAGTGCCTTCCTGTTTAGCCAATGACCACGGTTTTTTAGCGTCGATATATTCGTTGGCTTTGTCCGCGCACTGCATGATTAAGCGCATGGCACGTGAGAATTCACGGTTTTCATAAGCGGCAGCAATCTCATCGCCCGTTTTGGTAATATCTTCTAACAGCTCAGACTCTACGCAAACATCCGAGAGTATACCGTCATATTTTTTCACCAAGAAACCAGCACTGCGACTGGCGATATTGACCACTTTACCGACCAAATCAGAGTTAACCTTTTGCATGAAGTCTTCTAAATCAAGGTTGATGTCTTCAACTTTGTCAGACAACTTGCTGGCAAAGTAATAACGCAAATATTCAGGATGCAAATGCTCAGCGTAAGTTTCAGCCTTGATAAAAGTGCCGCGTGATTTACTCATTTTTTCGCCGTTGACCATCAAGAAGCCGTGGGCAAAGACACCCGTTGGCGTGCGGAATTCACTACCCGCAAGCATGGCTGGCCAAAATAAAGCGTGGAAATAAACGATATCTTTACCAATGAAGTGATAAACCTCGGTTTTGTGCTCGTTTTCTTGCATCCAATAACGGTCGAAATCGAGCGCTTGCTCTGTCCCTTCGCGCTTATCGCACAGGTTTTTAAAGCTTGCCATGTAGCCAACTGGGGCATCAAGCCACACGTAAAAGTATTTATCTGGCTCATCGCTTGGGGTGTCTGGAATCTGGAAGCCAAAGTAGGGCGCATCGCGTGAGATATCCCAGCTGGCAAGTCCAGCATCAAACCACTCTTGTAGTTTGTTGGCGACCGACACTTGCAAGCGATTGTCACTGCGCGTCCAATCTTTTAAGAATTGTTCAAATTCAGGCAAGTCAAAGAAATAATGCTTAGAGGTTTTGAGAACAGGTGTGGCATCAGATAACGTTGAATGTGGGTCTTTTAGATCTGTTGCATCATAAGTGGTACCGCAAACTTCGCAATTATCACCGTACTGGTCTGGCGAATCACATTCAGGGCAAGTACCTTTGACAAAACGGTCGGCCAAAAACAACTGCTTTTCAGGGTCAAAAAGCTGCTCGACGTCTTTTGTACTAATGTGCCCTGCATTATTTAGACGACGATAAATCATCTCAGAGAATTGTTTGTTTTCCTCTGAGTGAGTGGTGTGATAGTTATCAAAGTTAATCAAAAACTTCGAAAAATCTGCTTCGTGAGAGGCTTTCACTGAGGCAATTTGCGCCTCTGGCGTTACGCCATTGGCTTCTGCTTTGAGCATGATTGCCGTACCGTGTGCATCATCCGCGCAGACATAAGTGACCTGATGACCTTGCGCTTTCATCGCGCGTACCCAAATGTCTGTCTGAATATACTCTACAAGATGCCCCAAATGGATATAGCCATTGGCGTAGGGCAGCGCACTGGTTACTAGAATCTCACGCACTTTTATCACCTATATTTTTATATAAACGGGTTGGTTATCTAACGTCTCAAGCGATTTATAGCCAGCAGACGCGATATTATCAATATTAAAAACTTCTAAAAATAATAAAAATTTAAAAAGTGTGCCTATGATACCGTAATTCGACTAAATTTGTGATATTCCTTAGTAATTACTTCTCGTTTGTCAGGCATTTTTTCACCATAAACAGTAGGCCTGCACCCCATTTGGTAGCTGTAGATCAGACATAAAAGTCCCACCAAGCTACTCGCTCAGTGGGACCTGTATTTGCTCAGGACGCTTCGATAATGAAAAACGAATGATAATTTCAATAGGCCTTAGAATGAACCAAACATCGTACCTAAGATAATAACGGCGACCACAGCGATCAGGGGGATCACCATCGTGACCATTGCTAAGTTTAAGTACGACTGCTTATGCGTTAAGCCGCAGATAGCCATACGTCAATGCAGCAGAGCTATTGAATGTGTTCTGTTAAGTATAAACTGAGGTGGATACTGACTTCACACATGCTGTATCACTGCGCTGGCTCGTGCGTTCTTAATGTTATTCTCTAGTCGCTGCTAGAATAATATGCTAAGTTAGCATAAGTATCTTATATATGATATATCGATAGGGAGTGTATTGGTATAATGTCTAAAAACCATATGTTAGTAATGTATCAGTCAGCAATAACTTAGATAGCTAGTATCAGCGTCTTAAAAAAGCAAAGATCAATGATGATTAATAAACTTGAATAAAAAAAATAGACTTGCAAGGAGATAAGCATGAGTCGCTCAAAAGTATATAACAGCGCGGAAGCGGCGTTAAAAGATGTCGTTAGTGATGGCCAAACGCTCGCTATTGGCGGTTTTGGTCTGTGCGGTATTCCAGAAGCACTGATCGAAGCGCTGCGTGATAGTGGGGTTAAGGGCTTGACCTGTATCAGTAACAACGCGGGTGTCGATGGGTTCGGTTTAGGATTATTACTACAAACGCGCCAAATCAAAAAAATGATCTCCTCTTATGTAGGTGAGAACAAGGAGTTTGAGCGTCAATACTTGGCAGGCGAGCTAGACGTTGAGCTGACACCGCAAGGCACCTTGGCCGAAAAACTTCGTTCAGGTGGTGCTGGTATTCCAGCGTTTTATACCGCAACTGGCGTGGGCACCCTCGTCGCTGAAGGCAAAGAGACACGTGATTTTGATGGTCGCACTTATGTGCTTGAGCATTCATTGCGTGCGGACGTGGCACTTATTAAAGCGCAAAAGGCCGATAAAGCCGGTAATTTGATGTTCAATAAAACCGCGCGTAACTTCAATCCAGACTGCGCGATGTCTGGCAAAATCACCATCGTTGAAGTAGAGGAAATCGTAGAGACGGGCACCCTTGATCCTGATGAGGTGCATCTGCCCGGTATTTTTGTACAACGTATTGTGTTAAACAGCAACCCTGAAAAACGCATCGAAAAAACCACCACTAAAACGGTAGAAGGTGCTTAAATCAGAGCGTTGTAGAAGCTTAAGTGTATTTAAAATTAACGGTCAGTTTTTGGATGGATGATAATTTAGATAGCTAATTGTTTAAATAACTGACTATGTAAGTGAATAAAAATAGAATATCGTAAAAAATAAGGAAATCAACATGGCATGGACAAGAGAACAAATGGCACAGCGTGCCGCAAAAGAGCTACAAGACGGCTATTATGTCAATTTAGGGATTGGTCTACCAACGCTTGTGGCCAATTATATTCCTGAAGGCGTGGATGTTTGGTTACAGTCAGAGAACGGCTTGCTAGGTATTGGCGAGTTTCCAACCGCAGAAAACGTCGATGCTGACTTGATTAATGCAGGTAAACAAACCGTAACAGCAGAGGCGGGTGCCAGTTATTTTAGTAGCTCAGAATCGTTTGCGATGATTCGCGGTGGACATGTCAACCTTGCGATACTAGGCGCAATGGAAGTCTCAGAAAACGGCGATCTTGCCAATTGGATGATTCCGAAAAAAATGGTCAAAGGCATGGGCGGTGCCATGGATTTGGTCGCTGGCGTACAGCGCGTCATTGTACTGATGGAGCAAGTCAATAAACATGGCGATCCAAAAATCCTTGCCAATTGTGAGCTACCATTGACAGGTAAAGGGGTGGTCGATCGTATTATCACTGAGCTTGCGGTACTAGATGTCACGGACAAAGGGCTAAAACTGGTTGAGCTGGCGGATGGCGTTAGTTTTGATGAGCTGCAAGATAAAACACCAGTCAGCATTGCTCGCTAATTTTTACACGCCTAACAGTAGCCGCTATACTTTAGTGGGTTATTTATCAACTGGCTCCACTATTCTTTAAATGATTAAACCCTCACTTTAGATCACTGTTAAGGAACGTACATGGCGACCCAATTACAACAGGATTTGTCAAAAAGAGTGGCCTTATTTTTAGCAGCGTTTCCAAGTAATGTCTTTACTGGCCAGTCTATCGTCGCCAGTCATGGTTGGTTTATGAATTAAAAGAGGCTATGAGGAGTACAAAACCACACGCTCAATCCTACTGGCGTTGTGGTTTTTTTATGCCTGTAATTGAGCTACACTGTCACGATAAAAGGTTTGGACAAAAGGCTTATCTGCTACGGTATTGATCGATTCGCCTTACCATACCAATCCACTTATATAGGTAGTAACGGTAGCTATGTTTAACTTTATGAAGAAAAAATCCAATTCAGCGTCTGAAACGCCGCAACAGCGGGCTGAACGTGACAGTGCGGTCGATAAGGTGCTGCTTGGCTATGAAGTCGGCACCCTCAGTATCGCAACCATGGTCACAGGTTTAGAGCGGGATGGAGACCAGCTCACTCTAGATTTGCGCTTGCCACAAGGTAGCAATCCTGAAACCATTCAACAAGAGCTTGGTCAGCTTCTGCATCCGCACGGTATCAAAACCATCCATATGAATGTGCGTTTACCTGCCCCAGAGAAAGGCGCTGGCTCAACCTTACCAAAGCCAATGCCCGAAACGACTAATGCCATGGAAGCTCAGCCTAAATCATCATCAAGCGCTGATAGTCATTCTAATGATACCAATGCCGAGCCGCCAATCACCAAAGCCGCACCGACACAAGCATCATTAGCAGCGCATCCCCGTATTCGTCATATCATCGTGGTGGCGTCCGGCAAAGGCGGCGTTGGTAAATCAACCACGACAGTCAATATTGCGTTGGCGTTACAAAAGCTTGGCAACCGTGTTGGTGTATTGGATGCCGACGTTTATGGTCCGAGTATGCCAACCATGCTAGGCGTGGATAGTGTCAAGCCTGAACTGGAAAATGAGCAGTTTGTTCCTGTGAATGCCCATGGCATGGCGATGTTGTCGATTGGTAGCCTGCTCGATGGCGATAACACGCCGGTTGCATGGCGCGGTCCTAAAGCGACAGGCGCTTTGATGCAACTGTATAATCAAACCAACTGGCCGCAGCTAGACTATTTGGTCATTGATATGCCACCAGGGACAGGTGATATTCAGCTGACCTTAGCACAGCGAATTCCCGTCACTGGAGCCGTCATTGTCACGACACCGCAGCATGTGGCGTTACTCGATGCGCAAAAAGGTATCGAGATGTTTAATAAAACCAATATTCCTGTACTTGGTGTGGTTGAAAATATGGCGCTGCATACTTGTAGCAATTGTAATCATACCGAAGCGATTTTTGGTACGGGCGGCGGGGAGCGCATCGCTGAGCAATATCATGTGCCGTTATTAGGGCAATTGCCGTTAGCAAGCGGTATACGTGCGCAAGTAGATAAAGGGGAGCCAAGTGTATTGGCTGATGATGAGTTTGCCACTTATTATTTGGACATTGCTAAAAATATCGAAACCAACATTGATAAATTCGCTAAGCCTGTCGATGATAAACGCATTTTCTGATAGTTGAGAAAACTGTTTATGGGGAATGCTTTTATACTGAGATGCTTACCTAAAAAGAGTGCTATGGCCTCATTTGGTTATTAAGGATAGTATTTGCAAAGCATCTCTATAGACATCCGCTATTATCGTGTTTCTCACGTGCCCAAATAAGTAATTGAACTATCAAAAAACCGTTAGCTTTTGATTGCTATGATAAAGATGGTCATAGTAATCAGCTTTAGAAAGTACAAATGTGACACAAGCGCTCGATGAGGGATCAACCAGCTTGAAATTTAGGGTTATCACTGCCGCACTTTTGAGGGTTTTACACAGACGAGAAGAAAAGTAGTACTTACCACCGTGTACTGTCAAGGACAGATAGTGCGTTTAGGAAAATTTGGCTAGGATGCCGCAATGATGAACCAACACTATAGTGAGCAAACCGCGAAGGCCAGTAAACCCGCTGTGCTCGAGCAACTTATCCAAAACGGCCAACCGGTTTTTGGCGTTTTCTCCCACGTTAAAAACATCAATTATCTCGATTATCACAGCCATCTTATCTCACAAAAGTCGCTACCCACTTGGCGTAAAGCGTTAAAAGCCAATCAGTTTTGTTTTATCCAGATTATCGAACCCCCTTATCGAATCTGCTTAGCCCTTGCGACTATTAAGCTTGCGACCAGTGCTTTTGTCTATATTTATAACGAAGATACTGAGCAATTAGAGGTGTGTGAAGCGCTACAGCCGTTGACTCTCCAGACACAGCTAGAAGGGGACTGTTATCAAGGGCGTATGGCATTTACTCATGCCAAACTGTCGATGACATTGAGTTTTACGCCTTCGCAAGTCAGCGTTTTATTAGACAGTCACTGTATTGGCGTAAAGGCCACGCTTGTGCGACAAGCGCAGCCTTTAGTCGTCTGTACACCAACTGGCAGGCGCGGCTGGACCTTCACGCAAAAGGAGCCACTGACAGCGCTATCTGGCCACTTATTCATTAAAGCGCATTCAAAATTTGCTGTTGAGGCGCAAGCCCAGCATATAGATTTTACGGCTAGTAGTGTCGCCAACCTAGATTGGACGCTTGGTTATATGCGCCACGAGACCAACTGGTTTTGGGCGTGTATCAATCATTATTTGGCTGATGGTCGACATTTTGTACTGAACCTAGCGATGGGGGTAAATGAAACGGGCGCGAGTGAAAATGCCTGTTGGCTTGATGGGCAGATATCCTACTTACCGCCTGTTATGTTTGTTCGTGACGAGTGTAAACCATCAGTAGGCCAGCAAGCTGCCTCTGCCCAAACGACAGAGACTAGTACCCCAAAACCTTGGCGGATATATCATCAAAACTTGGGTTGGAGCACAGTACATATCGACTTAACCTTTACGCCTATCATGGCCTATAAAAAGACCGATAACTTCGGCGTGGTTGCCAGTATTTTTGAGCAGTGGATTGGTTTTTATAGTGGCGAGATACATCTAGGAGAAAGAGTGATTACGCTTGATAAAGTGATAGGGCTGGCGGAAGACCATTTTGCCAAATGGTGACTCATCAAAGATGGCTTACTCACAGTAGTAAGCACTTAAATAGCCGCTTTGATTTAAAGTAGGCGCTCCACTATAAATTGAGCCATCAATTCCGTATAATCGTCGCTATCAAAAAATCATCGCTATTCAATATTTGCTAAGGAACAAAAATGTCTATCAAATCTGACCGCTGGATTCGTAAAATGGCTGAAGAGCACGGCATGATTGAGCCATACGAGCCGGGTCAAGTACGTTTTAATGATGCAGGCGAGCGTTTGGTGAGCTATGGTACCTCAAGCTATGGTTATGACGTACGCTGCGCACCTGAATTTAAAGTTTTTACCAATGTGCATTCAGTCGTCGTTGATCCTAAAAACTTCGATGAAAAAAGTTTTATCGATATCGTCGGTGACGAGTGCATTATTCCACCAAACTCATTTGCATTAGCACGCACGATGGAGTATTTCCGTATTCCACGTGATGTATTGACCATCTGCCTTGGTAAGTCCACTTATGCGCGCTGCGGTATCATTGTCAACGTCACACCGCTTGAGCCTGAATGGGAAGGGCACGTCACTTTAGAGTTTAGTAATACCACCAATCTGCCCGCGCGTATTTATGCTGGGGAAGGGGTGGCGCAAATGCTGTTTTTCCAAAGTGATGCGGACGATGTGTGTGAAACCAGCTATAAAGATCGCGGTGGTAAATACCAAGGTCAACGCGGCGTGACACTACCTAGAACTTAGTAACAGTTTTAACAGTCCAGTTCAGCTCAAACACCAGTAAAAAAGCCAGTCATACATGTGATATGACTGGCTTTTTTTACGACTCAATTTTTTATTTTAACACTTTTAAGCCCGCTTTATTATCGCGCTTAGGTTTAGAGGTCGTATTGGTTTTCTTAGCAGCCGTGATCGAATCGTCTTCAGGCTGATAGTGATCATACTCTTTTGGATCAAAGAACATCCCTTGTGAGTTTTCTTTGGCGTAGATACCCATCACCGCAGTGAGTGGTACCCAAATCTCTTGTGAGACCCCACCAAAGCGGGCACTAAAATGTATATAGTCGTTTTCCATACTCATGTTGCCCGTTGCCCGACTGGCAATATTGAGAACGATGCGTCCATCTTGTACGTGTTCCGTTGGAATCTGGACATTCTCAGCAGTGGCATCAACCATCAGATATGGCGTGAGCGCATTGTCTTCTATCCATTGATATAACGCGCGTACCATATAAGGGCGGGTTGGGGTAATAGACGTGGTTTCGCTCATCTGATGCTTTCCTATACGAATGGTTTTTAATGATTAAAAGATATTTGTTCAGCAGTCTACCGAATGATCAGGATAAAGGGGTGACATTTGCCCTCTATTTACTTGTATCTATTTTAAGGCAGCGAGTCATACTTGTCTAATTAACGCACGCTTTTTTGGAAGCTTGCACGCTCAAAGACCCGCGTTTGATAGTCAAACAGTGGGCGACTAATCGCGCGCGGTAATTCGATACCCATTTCTTCTAGCCGCCATAAAAGAGGCGCTAATAGCACGTCACACCAGCCAAATTCGTCAGCCATAAAGTAAGGCTTGTGAGCAAATAGGGGCGATAAGGTAATCAAAGAGTCGCTCAGCTGCTTTTTAGCGACTGCTGCTTGGCTTTTATTAAAGCTGTCTGGATGCATGAGTAGACGCTTACCAAGGGCTAGCCAATCGTGCTGAATGCGCCAAGCCAACTGTCGAAACTGCGCCCGCTCTTGCGGTGTATCAGGCAGCAGCTTATTTGTGTGGTAGCGCTCCTCAAGATACTCAAAAATCACGTTGATTTCATAGAGCGCAATTTCACGCTGCTGTAACACAGGTAGCGTGTGATAAGGGTTTAGCTCAGTCAAATCTTCAGGACGCTCAGAGTGCAAGCGTGACAAATAGTAAGCGAGCTTTTTTTCTTCAAGTAACAGGCGCACCACATGACTGTCGTAGCCGTCATCAGCGTATAAAATTAGCTGACTACTTGGAATGTCATTCGCATCAATCATGAAAGCCTAATGGTAATAGTGAAGACTGTCATCGTAAACAAAGTCGCCTTGTTTATCAAGGTAACGTACGTAAACATTGCTTGTGAGGACCTTATTTGTCTGGTTTTAGCACTTGCTTTGATGACAAAGCACAAAAAAAGCACTACCGAAGTAGTGCTTAATATTGTATGGTTATTTTACGTTCTAAACACGACGTTATTTGACATCTTTCCAGAATTCTTTGTTCAATAAGTACACTGGAATCAGCAGTACTAATAAGAATAAGATCACAAAGAAACCGATTACTTGACGGTCATGACGTGCAGGCTCTGCCATCCATGCCATAAAGTTGACCAAGTCACCCACTTCAGACTCAAACTCTTCTGCACTCAATTCTTCTTGCATGTTATGCAAGACATGAGGCATGGCAGCATTTGCTAGCACCAAGTTGTTAGAGCCCCAAGGACGGCTTGGGTCTTCATAAAACGACAGTAGGTAGGTGTATACCCAGTCATCACCGCGTAGTCTTGTCTCAAGTGACAAATCTGGCGGTGCCGCGCCAAACCAAGCGGCTTGGACATCAGGATCAATCTCAGCTGTGATATGGTCACCGATTTGATCGGTGGTGACCATCAGATACTTTTCAACCAATTCAGGTGGTATGTCCAAATCTTTGGCAATGCGCGAATGACGAACGTACTTTGCTGAGTGACAACCCGCACAGTAGTTCATAAAGATTTTTGCGCCGTTTTGTAGTGAGCCCTTATTGGTAAAATCAATAGGAGCAGTACTACAAGCCAAATGTTCTTCTACGCCCTCAGCATTAGTGAACGTACCACATCCGCCACCGCCAGCTGCCAGTGCAGTCCCAGCAGTCAACGTTAATGCCGCGCCTAAGCCTAGACCAGCTAGGGATTTAATTAGCGTGTTCATTAGTGACCTCCGGTAACGCGTTCTGGTGGCTGTTTACACTTCTCGATGGCAGTGTAGAACGGCATCAGTAAGAAGAACAAGAAATATAGAATGGTAAATACACGTGCCATGATAGTGGCAGTTGGTGTGGCAGGTGTCGCACCCAAGTATCCCAACACAACAAAGCTAATAGCAAAGACAGTCAGCGCGATCTTAGACAAGATGCCTTTGTAGCGAATAGAGCGGACAGGCGATCTATCAAGCCATGGAATCAAGAACAACACAGCAATGGCTGCGCCCATCGCGATAACACCACCAAGCTTATCAGGAACCGCACGTAAGATGGCATAGAATGGCGTGTAGTACCATACTGGGGCAATATGCGCTGGTGTTTTTAGTGAGTTCGCTGTCTCAAAGTTTGGTGGCTCAAGGAAGAAGCCGCCGCCTTCGGGGAAGAAGAACACCACTGCAAAGAAGCAGATAAAGAATACGACGATACCCACCATGTCATGCACAGTATAGTACGGATGGAATTCAATACCATCTAATGGCACACCATTTTTGTCTTTTAGCTTCTTGATGTCGATACCATCTGGGTTGTTTGAACCCACATGATGCAATGCCACAATGTGCATAAACACTAAGCCCACAAGGACTAATGGAATCGCAACGACGTGCAACGCAAAGAAGCGGTTTAGGGTAATACCTGAGATGATATAGTCACCACGTACCCACTCAGCAAGGCCGTCACCGATTACAGGTAGAGCAGCAGGAAGGTTAAGAATAACCTGTGCACCCCAAAATGACATGTTGCCCCAAGGAAGTAGATAACCAAAGAAACCTTCTGCCATAAGTGCTAGGTAAATACCCATACCGATGAGCCAAATTAGCTCACGAGGTTTTTGGTATGAACCGTACAGCAGTGCTCTAAACATGTGTAGATACACCACGACGAAAAACGCAGATGCGCCAGTCGAGTGCATATAACGGATGAGCCAGCCACCTTTTACGTCACGCATGATATATTCAACAGACGCAAACGCCCCTTCGGCACTTGGGTTATACATCATCGTCAGCCATATACCGGTTACCAACTGGTTGACCAATACAATCATTGACAATACGCCAAAGAAGTACCAAAAGTTAAAGTTCTTTGGTGCATAGTACTTTGACATGTGGTATTCATAGGTTTCGGTCGCTGGGAAACGTGCGTCCACCCAATGCATTAACTTTTTACCCATACTCATATTAAGCCTCCCCAACCGTTAAGATGGTACCATCCATGCTATATTGTGGAATAGGTAAGTTAAGCGGTGCAGGAACGCCACTATAAACACGACCTGCTAAGTCATACTTAGAACCGTGACATGGGCAGAAAAATCCGCCATACCAGTCATTACCACCTAGATCAGCTGCGCCAACATCAGGACGGTAGTTTGGTGCGCAGCCCAAATGTGTACACACGCCTTCGACCACCAACACGGTTGGTTCTAAAGAGCGCGTAGGATTGGTACAGTATTCAGGTTGCACTGAGGCACTAGAATCAGGATCAGACAGTAGTGGCCTAACTGCATCAAGAGTGTCCAGCATATCATCGGTACGTTTAACCACATAAATGGGTTTACCGCGGTATTTGACAACAATCATCTGTCCGGCTTCGATAGCACCAATATCTTGGGTTACTGCAGCCCCTGCAGCCTCAGCTTTAGCGCTTGGGTACCAAGAACGGACAAAAGGGGTTGCCACAGCAGCTACCCCAGCTGCACCAATCGCGGCAGTTGAGGCAATAAGAACTCTACGGCGTTGTACATTAACGCCTTCGGCTTGGCTCATTAATACTTCCTCCAGGTGAATGAAATGGGATTATCCCACACTGGGTTTGTGGCTTAGAAAATATACAATATCAAGCCACTTTGGCTGTGCCTAATTTTGCTAATTGTTGCTATTCTAAGCTATTTCGGTGATAAAATAAATTATTGCGTTAAAAATAAAGCAACCTTTATAGGCCATATTATAAGGTTGAACACGGTAACCACAGCAAAACAGCTTGATTATCAATGTTTAACATCCGTTTTTTTGTTGAGGATTGTAAACGCGATGACCTTATAATTAATAAGGATATTTAGCAATAGCGAATGATACTTGAAATTAAGGCAATGTTCACTAACTTTCAGTATCTAACTACTTTGTAATCCGCTATAAACCAATAATCACCTCTCTATACGATAGAGTGGTGATTATTGGCTGCTTTCACGGCTTACTTAAACAAAAATAAGCAACGAGCATTGAACACTGATATAAAGACAGTAGTTTAGTTGTTGCTACTAACCCTCAAGCGTACTCCAACGCTCAAGTTTACTCATCATCTCTTCTTCAATAGCCAGTAATCGCGCGCTAGCGGCAGTGGCGGCATCAACGTCTTTGTTGAACCATGAGCCATCGGCCAGCTTCTCTTCTAGCTGCTTTTGCTCGGCTTCAAGCGCTGCAATCTCTTTGGGTAAGTTATCGAGTTCACGTTGCTCATTATAATTGAGTTTTTTGGCTGCTTTTGTAGGTTTAGCTGCTGTTGTTTTATGAGCCGTCTTGTTACTTGTGGCATTGTTAGCAGGCGCTTTGGCAGCGCGGGCGGCCTCTTCACGGTTTTTTTGCACCAAATATTCTTGGTAGCCGCCGACATACTCTTTCACAATACCTTTGCCGTCGTCATCTTGGTCAAACACCCAAGTAGAGGTGACCACGTTGTCCATAAAGGAGCGGTCATGACTGATGAGCAATATCGTGCCGTTAAAGCTGCTGACAGATTCTTCTAATAACTCAAGGGTGGCCATATCCAAATCGTTGGTCGGCTCATCTAGTACCAAAATGTTGGCAGGTTTTAGTAATTGCTTGGCAAGCAGTACGCGGTTACGCTCACCACCTGATAAGGCCTTGACCGGTGTGCGTGCCCGCTCTGGTGCAAACAGAAAGTCTTGCAAGTAACTCATGATATGGGTCTTGCGGCCACCGACTTCGACAAAGTCTGAGCCTTCTGAGACGTTTTGAGCCACACTGGCTTCAAGATCTAATTGGTCACGCAACTGATCAAAGAACGCAATTTGCAAATTGGTACCAAGCTCAACCTTGCCTGTTTTGGTCACTTCAGCATCAGACATATCGAGTAGGGCTTTGATCAATGTGGTTTTACCAGCGCCGTTTGGCCCCACAATACCAATCTTGTCACCGCGCATAATCGTGGTGCTAAAATTATCAACCAAGACATTGCCATCGTATTCAAGATGCAGGTTTTTAACTTTACAGACCAGCTTACCGCTTTTTTCGCCTTCGCCCATGGTGATATTGACATTACCCACTTGCTCACGGCGACCGCTACGCTCTTCGCGCAAGGCTTTTAGTTCACGGACGCGGCCTTCATTACGGGTGCGGCGTGCTTTGATACCTTGGCGAATCCATACTTCTTCTTGCGCCAATTTTTTATCGAAGTTGGCGTTATTTTTTTCTTCCGCCAGTAGTTGCTGCTCTTTTAGCTCTTGGTAGCGCGCGTATCCTTTGGCGCCTTGAGTGACGTCGTAACTGGTCAATTGACCACGGTCGAGCTCAACGATACGGGTGGCCAATTTGTTCACAAACGCTCTATCATGGGTCACAAATAACAGCGTCAATCCTTGCCAGTCAAGTAAGAAGCGCTCTAGCCATTCGATACTCTCGACGTCCAAATGGTTGGTTGGCTCATCTAACAGTAGGACATCAGGTTTAGTGACCAAGGATCTGGCGAGTAGTACACGGCGCTTACGACCACCCGATAAAGAGGACAGATCGTCTTCTGGGTCAAGTCCCATTGTCGTAATCAGGCGCCTAGCGTCACGCTCTAGATCCCAGCCATGCACCGCATCAATATCATGCTGTAGCGTTGCCATGTGCTCACAGGCATCCATATCGCCATTGGCACAAAGATCAACTTGTTTATTATAGTTGATCAGCAAGTCAGCCGTCCGGCGACTGCCACCCATAACGATGTCTAAGATGCGTCCGCTGGTTTCAGGAACATCTTGTTCTAGCATGGCGACACGCATACTGCTGTTGGTAATGATCTCGCCACTGTCAGGCTGCAATGAGCCATTAATCAGTTTAAATAAGGTGGATTTGCCTTCGCCGTTGCGGCCGATTAAGCACACACGCTCACCTGCATTGATAGCAAAATCAATACCATCAAGAACAGGTGCGACGCCAAAGGCTAAGTGAATATCTTTTAAATGTATCAGTGCCATAGAGTATCTTAAGCTTATATAATAGAGAGATAGGGGTTGTTGCAAAATTGCCAGCAGTATAACATGCCACTGCATAACAGTAGTGAACGTAAATGGTTTTATAAGCACTATTTATCGCTTCTATAATTAGCCGCTGCTTTAGGGCTATCATCGTAGATTATTACTACTATTTATGGGTTACCCATCTATATCATAAACAAACCCTGCTAGCCCTGTATTTACTAAATGTAGAGAAGAATATGAATCAATCTAACGCTCAAAACGACGCTTCGACTGGACAGCATGACTTACAGACACAACACGTTATTGATTTACAAATGAGCATGGCACACCTTGAGCTGACAGTAGAGCGCCTCGATGAGGTGATTGCGCGACAAGACAAAGACATTCAGACGCTACAACGACAGTTGCAGCTCATCTATAAGCAAGTTGAAAGCCAAGACACCGAAGGGGGGATTGCTCCATTTGATGTCATGGCCGATAGACCCCCTCACTACTAATGACTAAAAACGCCATTAGCCTAAATTCTAGGTAAAAAAACTATATTTTTGTTGTTAAATGAATGTACTGTCTGGTGACTGTTTGGTCATAATAAGGAAATAATGTATTTTTGCAGTTGTTTTACCGTTCGAAAATCTTTAATATCCTCCACCTCGGATACTGCTTACCCATAAAAATTGGGTACAACAGTAAAACAATGCGGATGTTTGGAGATATATAATGCGCGCCACTTTTCATTTAAAAACTCTCACAGTAGCTGTTGCTGCTCTTTCTGTTGCTAGCGTTGCTAGTGCTGCTGGTCTGGATCGTTCTGGTCAAGATATCACCGCATTCTTACAAGATGGCACCTATGCCGAAGCTGTTTATACTTATATCGATGCCGATGTAAGTGGTAAAGACTCGTCAGGTAATAAAATTGATGATATAGCTGAGTCATATGATTTTTTCCGTTATGGCGTAAAAGCAGATATCAACGAAACTTTTAGCGTTGGTGTCTTATATGATGAGCCTTTTGGTGCAGCGGCTGACTATACTGGCGACATTGGCGACAATAATTTTATAGATGCAAATGGTGAAGGTACTAACGTAGAAGTACGTACTGAGAGCATTACCGGCATCCTCGGTGCCAAGCTTGGTGAAAATAAAAACTTCCAAGTGTATGGTGGCCCAGTTGCCCAACGTGTAAAAGCTGATGTAAAGCTACGTGGTACTGCTTATGAAGCTGCTAATGGTTACACTACCCACATCAGTGCGGATCAAGATTACGGTTGGTTAGCAGGTGTTGCTTATAGCAAACCTGAAATTGCATTAAAAGCTGCGTTGACGTATCGTTCAGAAATTGAACATAATACAGATGCTTTTGAGCAATACCCTTTAGCCACTGTTGTTGGTGGCTCGATACCTCCAATTGCTGGAGGACCTTTTGTGTTCCCATCAAGTAGAAGTAGTAATATCGAGATTACTACCCCTGAATCAGTAAACTTTGATTTCCAAACGGGTATTAATCCCACCACACTAGCAACAGCAAAAGTACGTTGGGTGCCTTGGAGTGATTTTGCAATCGTACCATCATTGTATAATGAAGTTAGTACAGCTAATCCAGCATTTCGTCCTGATGGTCTACCATTAGTTAGCTATGATAAAGACCAGTGGCAAGTTGAGCTAGGGTTGGCCAAGCGTTTAACACCTGCGTTAGCAGTAACAGGTAACGTCGGTTGGGATAGCGGTGCGGGCAATCCAGTGACTTCATTAGGTCCTATCGAAGGGTATTACAGTGCTGGCCTTGGTGCAAAATACAATGTGACTGAAAATTGGGCAGTCTCTGCGGGCGGTAAATACCTATGGTTCGGTGACGCTAAAGGTCAAATACCAAGTAAAACTATCGTTAGTAACTTTGAGGACAATGATGGTTTCGTACTAGGTATGAAGCTTTCTTATCAAGCGCAGTAATAGGTAAACCAGCTATGCTGTTGAGCATATAGCTTAGCGGTGTTGAAAAGGGCGATCCTTATGGGGTCGCTTTTTTATTGCTTAAATTATACAAATCGTTTAAATACTAAAATATAATGTGTTATTTGGCTTTTGTATTAGATATAGCGAGATAGATCAGTCAAGTTATAAAAGAAAAAACCAGTATCTTGTTTACATATTATGTGTACTGTTCAGTCATATTTGGGAAATAAAGTGCTTTAATTGTTGTTTTAGTGTCAAAAAGGCATTAGTATTCAACTTAGGGAACGACTTTGATAGTCTCAATACTGAGCATAGCAATGCTACGTATTGATTATTAGAGTAGTAATACAACAAGGACCGTTGGAGATACACAATGCGCACTACCTTTCACTTAAAAACCCTTGCAGTGGCAATTGCCGCTCTTTCTGTCGCTAGCGTCACCAACGCTGCTGGTCTTGATCGTTCTGGTCAAGATATCACCGCATTCTTACAAGATGGCACCTATGCCGAAGCTGTCTATACCTATATCGATGCTGACGTAAGCGGTTATGACAGTGCTAACAACAATCCTAATGAAAATGATTATGAGCGTGGTGGCAAAACGGGTGATATTGCTGAATCTTATGATTTTTTCCGTTATGGCGTAAAAGCTGATATTAACGATACATTCAGTGTGGGTGTGCTATATGATGAGCCTTTCGGTGCTGCTGCTGAATATACTGGCGATAGCAATTTTGTTTCGAAAGGCGACCTCAATTCTTCTATTCAGCAATTAACCAATAATCAGTTTAATGGTGCAACTCTTGGCCCTACAATAGATGCGTTAAGAGACCAAGCTGCAGCAGAGCCTAATGCAGAAATAAGAGCTGGAATTATAGAGCAAATAACAAAGCTTAGTACGGTAGGTGCAATAGCACAAGCCGAAGCAGGCAGTGCAGGCGAAAATACCAATGTAGAGGTTCGTAGTCAAAGCTTAACAGGTATTCTTGGTATGAAGTTTGGTGCTAACAAAAACTTCCAAATTTATGGTGGTCCAGTTGCACAGCGTATTGAATCTGAAACAAAACTACGTGGACTGGCTTACGGTCCGGCTACTGGTTATACCTCAAATAGTAACCCTGATATGGATTACGGCTATATCGCAGGTATCGCTTATAGTAAGCCTGAAATTGCATTAAAAGCGGCTTTGACTTATCGTTCTGAGATTGATCACGATATAAAAATATCTGAGACTTATCCTTTAGTTGGGATTAGAGCAGCAGCAGAAGGAGCTACTCCAGAACAGGCAGCAGCACAAGCAAATAGAGTCAGTAACTACGAGATTACTACGCCCAAGTCAGTCAATTTTGATTTCCAAACAGGCATCAACCCGACGACACTAGCCACAGCAAAAGTTCGTTGGGTGCCATGGAGTGACTTTGTTATCACCCCGCCCCTATACAATCAGGTTAGTGTAGATAGTGAGCTATATGGCGATGATGGGTTAAACTTGGTTGAGTATAAAGACGATCAATGGCAGGTGGAGTTGGGCCTAGCCAAGCGTGTCGCACCAGCCCTTGCTATCAGTGGTACCGTTGGCTGGGACAGTGGTGCCGGTGATCCAACCACATCACTAGGACCTATCGATGGCTACTATAGTGTCGGTCTTGGTGCCAAATACAACGTTACTGAAAACTGGGCAGTATCAGCTGGTGGTAAATACTTGTGGTTCGGTGATGCAAAAGGTCAATTACCAACAGGAAAAATCGTTGGTGATTTCCAAGACAATGAGGGTTATGTCGCTGGTTTGAAGCTGTCTTACCAAGCGAAATAATCTCCTTATATAACTGTTAGATAATAAAAAAGCGACCTATAGCAGGTCGCTTTTTTAATGGGGTTCTAGTGCCGTAGTTACGATAAAACGCTTTTTATAAAAGACGGTAATTCAACACTTTTATAGCGTGTACTTTTATATGGAACCGCTAGAGTTTGTCACTTTGAAGGTTAAAGCTTCTCTCTGTACCTAATTCTTTCACTTAGTTCTTTGAGTGGCGGGTTGTGCATTCGTGTGTTGTGAAATTAAAGATAATTGTTGATAAAATAAGGAAGTAATAGAGTCGCGGTTAAGTATTAAGTAAGGAAGTTGTATCTAGTTCTACAGATACATGGAGGTTATTAATGAACGTTGAGGTACGGAGTATAAGAGTCGTTTGAGCTTATCACTTATCAAGTTTGCATAGATACAGTAAGTAACCTGCCATAAAAAACCTCGCCAATAATGACGAGGTTTTTTTATAGCGATAAGATAGGATGTAAACTTACTTGTTTAGGTTTAGCTCCATCTCTTTGTACTTAGCAGATACTGAAGGTTTTGGACCACCAGTCATGATACTAACTGCAAAGATAGCAATGGTGCTTAAGATAAAGCCTGGAACGATAGCATATAACCAGCTATTAAGTGCCATACCATTCATCTCGAAAGGACCATAGATCCATAGGATAACAGTCAATGCACCAACGACCATACCGGCAACTGCGCCATTACGGTTCATGCGGCGCCATGTGAGACTGAAAATCACCAACGGTCCGAAAGCTGCACCAAATCCTGCCCAAGCGTTAGACACCAAGTTCAGTACTGAGCTGTCTGGATTAGAAGCCAATAAAATAGCAACGAGTGCAACGATGATAACGGATATACGACCGACCAGTACTTGACGAGCTTCTGGTGCGTCTTTATCAAAGAATAACTTATAAACATCTTTGGTTAGAGAGCTTGATACTACCAATAGCTGCGATGAGATGGTACTCATAATAGCTGCCAAAATTGCCGCTAATAAGAAACCTGAAACCAATGGATGGAATAAGAATTGAGTAAAGACTAAAAAGATAGTCTCAGGATCATCTAGCGTCATGGCGGTTTTTTGTACGTAGGCGCGACCAGCAAAACCAGTCATTAATGCACCAATCAGACTCACGATCATCCAGCTCATACCAATGTTACGTGCAGTAGGAACGTCTCTTACTGAGCGAATCGCCATAAAGCGCACGATAATATGCGGCTGACCAAAGTACCCTAGACCCCATGCCATTAATGAGACAATACCAAGAATACTCATACCACTAGTGATATTGAGCAAGCTTGGATCAATGTTTCTAACAGCTTCCGAAGTGGCTGAAACCCCGCCAAGATCCGTAAAGGCGACCACAGGTACGATTACCATGGCAAACAGCATGATAATACCCTGTACAAAGTCAGTCATTGATACGGCTAAGAAACCACCGAATAGCGTATAAGCAACGACCACACCAGCAGTAACCCAAAGGCCGGTACTATAAGATAGGTTGAGCGAGCTTTCAAAGAGTTTACCACCACCTACTAAGCTTGCTGCTGTGTAGACGGTAAAGAATAGAATGATAACCACAGCAGAGATAACACGCAGCATGTGCGATTTATCTTCGAAGCGGTTGGCGAAGTAATCAGGTAAAGTGATGGCGTTGTCAGCGACTTCGGTATAAACGCGAAGACGAGGGGCTACGATGATATAGTTTAAAAACGCACCAAGTGTCAAACCAAGCGCGATCCAGACACTAACCACACCGTCAGCATACATGTAACCCGGTAGGCCAAGGAGTAACCAACCTGACATATCTGATGCACCAGCCGAAAGGGCGGTGACAGCTGGGCCTAAATTACGCCCTCCTAACATATAGCCTTCAGTATCATTGGCTTGCTTAAAGTACGCGTAAATGCCAATCCCAATCATCACTAAAAAATAGGCGCCAAGTGATATCAGCACGCCACTAGAAACTCCGTTCATATAATTGTCCTTAACCAACATCGTTGGCTGTAATTATTTTTAACTATAAAGATTAAGTTTTATCAGACGATGTCCCAAACAATATCTAAAGACGAAAAAAGCCATTAAGTAGGACATAATGGCTTGTTTCAGTATTTGCTGTTAGTTTTATATGATTGATGCTGTTCTAGGGCTAATATGAATAAGCAGGGGTGAGAAGCAACCGGAATCTCGCATTCCGTCTGTGCATTTTTATTGCTCGCATCTGCTAGTGATATCTCAATATAAGCCGCCTATATAACCAATCATTTAAAACCATTAAACCTACTGTCAACCATCATATCTTACTCGAAGTGTTCAATATATGACTATCAGTACTCTTATGGTAAAATTTTGTTATAAAAACAACGTCAGCCGTATTATAACGTATGACTGTCACAAATGCGAATGGCGTACGTCTCTACTTGAGCAGCAGGCCCGCACGCCAAACGTCGCATTAGTTCCTATTCAATGGGGGCGAGTAAATCTAGTAACGCGGTCACACTGCTAGATTGAGTCAGCTTTGGATTGATGACCACGCCTAGATAGCGCTGCAACTCAATGTTATCTGCCATGTCAATACGTTCTAAATCCTGACTGATCATCGTCTGTGGCAATACCGACCAACCAAGCCCGACAGATACCAACATGCGAATCGACTCAAGTGGATTGGTGCTCATGGTGGCATAAGGCTTGAGATTATGCTTAGCGAATTCGGCTAACGTAATCTGACTGGTAAAGGTATTGGCAGATGGCAAAATAGCAGGGTAACGTGCCAATTGTTCTAAGGTCACATTGGACTTGGTCGCTAACGGTGACAGCGTGCCTGTCATAAAGTAGAGCGGATCTGACCATAGCGTATGATAGGTCAAACGCTTATCGTAAACAGGGGGCAGGGTAACAAAAGCCAACGATAAATCCCCGTCCAATACCGCTTTGTGTGCCTTTTCTGAATCGACAAAATGCACTTCTAACTGCACGGCAGGATAAGTTTGAATAAAATGCTTAAGCACAGGCGCTAAATGGTGCAAACCAATGTGATGACTGGTGCCGATGACTAATTTACCAGAGACAATATGTTGAGAGTGTTGTAGGTTGATTTTGAAATTCTCATAATCTTCTAACCAGCGCTTGGCATGGGGAAGCATTTCACTGGCAGCTTGGGTGGGCACAATCCCGCGACCTACCGTGTCAAACAAAGTAATGTTAAACTCATCTTCTAGATTTTTGATGCGCTTACTGACCGCAGGCTGTGTGATAAACAGCTTTTCTGCAGCGCCTGAAATACTGCCTGTGTGCATGACAGTAACGAATGTCGTTAAGTTTGTGGTGTTCAAACGGATGTCCTTAGCTACTTAGCGAGCTATAAATAAAAGTTGGCTAACCTAATCACAATGTATTAGAAATAAAAGTTTGTATCTGGTTAAAAATCATCAATTATTATTATAGGATTAGCCTGCTATAATCACAAGACATCAGGGCGTATTGTGACATATTTATTCTATTATCTTGATAATTTGCCGTATAAAGCGCGTTCTGATAGCCCAATGTAGTAATAAATGTAAAATGACAGGTAAGCGATGTGTCTGTTTTAAAATGACTGTTACGCTAAAAAAGCAGCTACTCTCAAACAGCAGTTTACATAAAGTGGCTCTAAAAGCGGTGCTAAATAGACATACATTTAAATAAGACGCTCGTTTACTAGTCAGCAAACGAAAAATTCAGTCGTCAGCAACTCATAAAGGATAGCAACATGGCCGGTCAAACGTTATATGACAAACTTTGGAACGCTCACGAAGTCACCAAACGTGATGATGGTTCGAGCCTGATTTATATTGATCGCCATCTGTTGCACGAAGTGACGAGTCCGCAAGCGTTTGAAGGCTTAGAGCTGGCTAATAGGGCGCCATGGCGTTTGTCTGCCAATATCGCAAGCCCCGATCATAACGTGCCAACGGTGACCAAAGAGCGTCTAGAAGGCGTACCTGGTATTAAAGATAAAGTGTCGCGCTTGCAAGTGGTCACACTCGATGATAACTGTACCAAGTTTGATATTGCAGAGTTTACCATCAACGATGCGCGTCAAGGTATCTTGCACGTTGTCGGTCCTGAGCAAGGCTTAGTATTACCAGGTATGACGGTTGTTTGTGGGGATTCGCACACGGCGACCCACGGCGCACTTGGCTGTTTGGCACATGGTATTGGCACATCAGAGGTTGAGCACGTTTTGGCCACGCAGTGCTTGATTCAAAAGAAATCGAAAAACATGCAAATCCGTGTCACTGGTAAGCTTGGCGCTGGCGTGACACCAAAAGATGTGGTGCTCGCTATCATTGCAAAAATTGGTACGGCTGGCGGGACAGGGCATGCTATTGAGTTTGCAGGACAAGTGTTTGAAGACATGAGTATGGAGGGTCGCATGACCGTCTGTAACATGGCGATCGAAGCGGGTGCTCGCGTGGGTATGGTGGCCGTTGATGACACCACCATTGATTATGTCAAAGGTCGTCCTTATGCACCAAACGAATCACAGTGGCAGCAAGCGGAGGCGTATTGGCGCACACTCTATTCAGATGATGATGCGGTGTTTGATACGGTGGTCGAGATTGATGGTAGTGAGATAGCGCCGCAAGTCTCTTGGGGTACATCGCCTGAAATGGTCGTGGATGTCACGCAGTCGGTTCCCACACCTGATCAAGCAGCTGATGAAGCGCAAGAAGAGGGCTGGTTGCGTGCTTATACGTATATGGGATTAGAAGCCGGTCAGAAAATTACTGACATTCACCTTGATCGTATATTTATTGGGTCGTGCACCAACTCTCGTATTGAGGATTTGCGTGATGCGGCAGCTGTGATCAAAGGCCGTAAAGTTGCTGATAATGTCAAAGAAGCGATCGTCGTTGCTGGGTCTGGACAGGTGAAGCTACAAGCCGAAGCTGAAGGCTTAGACACTTTATTTACTGAGGCAGGGTTTGAGTGGCGTGAGCCTGGTTGCTCGATGTGTCTGGCAATGAATGCTGATAAGCTTGAGCCACAAGAGCACTGTGCCTCCACTTCTAACCGTAACTTTGAAGGTCGTCAAGGCAATGGCGGACGTACACATTTAGTGAGTCCCGCGATGGCCGCCGCCGCCGCGTTGGCTGGTCACTTTGTTGATGTAAGAACATTTTAAGACTGGGGCTTGGTCGCTAGTAATGACTAGTGATCCCCTCTCATCAA
Organism: Psychrobacter sp. UBA3068; assembly: GCF_002366815.1. Taxonomy (NCBI): domain Bacteria; kingdom Pseudomonadati; phylum Pseudomonadota; class Gammaproteobacteria; order Moraxellales; family Moraxellaceae; genus Psychrobacter; species Psychrobacter sp. UBA3068. Next base: position 42,700 of record NZ_DFBY01000014.1, read on the forward strand.
TAAAAAATAATGGACAGGACATTTTATGCAAGCTTATAACACTCAAACCGGAATCGTTTGCCCACTTGATCGCGCAAACGTCGATACCGATCAAATTATTGCAAAACAGTTTTTGAAATCTATTAAACGTACAGGCTTTGGCGTAAATCTGTTTGATGACTGGCGTTATCTCGATGAAGGGTATCCAGGTCAAGACAATAGCACACGCATTATCAATCCAGACTTTGTCTTAAATCAGCCGCGTTACCAAGGGGCGAGCATCTTACTGGCACGCCGAAATTTTGGCTGTGGCTCTAGTCGTGAACATGCCCCTTGGGCCCTCTCAGAGTATGGCTTTCGTACGGTCATTGCGCCAAGCTTTGCTGATATTTTTTATAACAATTGCTTCAAAAACGGTATGCTCCCAATTGTATTGGATGAGGCCACTGTCGATATCTTAATGAAAGCCACGGTTGCCAATGAAGGCTATGAGCTGACCGCAGATCTTGAGCGTCAAGTGGTTATTACCCCAACGGGTGAAGAGTACGCGTTTGAAGTGGATGCTTTTCGCAAACATTGTCTATTAAATGGACTGGATGATATTGGCTTAACCTTGCAACAAAGCGATGCTATTAAAAACTATGAGCATAAGATGATGCAAAAAACCCCGTGGATATTTAACGAAGTACGCGCATAAGTAGTAAATCGGTAAGCTATTACTCAGAAAACTGCTGAACAGCGGCAATGCAGCGTTGAGTTATGAGGGTGAACTGGCTAAAATGAAGGATAGTTTTCTACAATATTTTATCATTTCTCTTATGAAGAGTAGCCACCACTATGAATAAAAAACGTTATGCTCTATGGACAGGTACAATTTTTGCTACGAGCTTGTTATTGTCAGGCTGTCAGCTATTAACTGGCTATCAGAAAATAGATGAGGCAGAAAGTGCTAAGAAGTGGGCAGGTAAAATCCATCCTATTGCTGGTGAAGTGAATATTGCCTGTGTGGGTACTTATCACTGCGAAATTGTACAGATAGATAAAACGCTTGTTATTGCCCCAGACACTCATGAACCCGTCAATTCGAAGATGCTGGTCAATGTACCAAGTGTCTATGCGGCCAAAAATACGGTAAAAGTACCAGCGAATATGAAAGTGGCTCCACTCGCCAATAAAAGTGCCATCAAAATAGTTCCATTAGCCGCGTCTGGGATGCCAGGTCTGACCAACTACTACGCGCGGGTCATGCCGGCAAAGCGCGAAGTCCACGTTAATTTCTATCCAGAAAACAACATCGGTTATGTTGAGCGTTTTGCGATGATTCATGACTTTGTTGAGGCGGGCACCTATCAGTTACGCGCTTATCAAAAAAAATCTAGCGAGCGTTCTGGGAGTTTGCTAGAAACCGCCTCACCTGAGCCTCTCTGTATTGAGCTGCTGCAAGGTAGTAAAGTACAGCGCCGCTTCTGTAAGCAATTGGATACTGAGCATCAAGGTGAGTTTGTGGAAACCAGCATGATTTAGGCAGTGCCAGTCGTGTCTTATGTAAAAAAGCCAAAACAAAATAAACAGCGCATTAGAGTATCAAACTTATTCGTACCCTTTAAGTTACAGTGTCTCTAATTAATAAAGTCTCTAATCAATATAAACCACCTATTCAAAAGGACCAGTATGGCAACGATTTTAACATTAGCAGGCGATGGTATCGGCCCTGAAATCATGACTCAAGCCATTGATGTGCTCGAAGCTATCAACAAAAAATTTGCTTTAGGTTTGACCCTAGAATCGGGTTTGATTGGTGGTGTGGCCATTGATGCGACTGGTGAGCCTTTGCCTGATGAGACGTTGGCGCGCGCACGTGCAGCAGATGCCGTATTACTGGGGGCCGTTGGTGGGCCTAAGTGGGATGGTATTGAACGTAGCAAACGTCCTGAGCGTGGCCTTTTGAAAATTCGTGGGGAGCTTGGTTTATTTGCCAACCTACGCGTGGCAAAGCTGTATCCGCAGCTTGCCAATGCCTCAAGTATCAAACCTGATATCATTGCAGGCTTAGATTTGCTGATCGTACGTGAGCTGACGGGTGGTATTTATTTTGGTGAGCCACGTGGTATTCGCACGTTAGAAAATGGCGAGCAGCAAGGCTATAACACCATGGTCTATAGCACAAGCGAGATCAAACGTATCGGAAAGGTTGCTTTTGAGCTGGCAAAAACGCGTGCCGAAGCAGCGGGTACGGCAGCAAAAGTTTGCTCAGTAGATAAAGCGAACGTCTTAGAGGTCACCGAGCTGTGGAAGCAGACGATGACCCAAATGCAGCAAGCGGACTATAGCGATGTGGCACTGTCGCATATGTACGCGGATAACGCTTGTATGCAATTGATTAAAGACCCTAAACAGTTCGATGTTATGGTGACGGGCAATATGTTTGGTGACATCTTATCTGATGAAGCTGCGATGCTAACAGGCTCTATTGGTATGCTACCGTCAGCCAGCCTTGATGAAGCAGGTAAAGGCATGTATGAGCCATGCCATGGTTCGGCGCCTGATATTGCTGGACAAGATAAAGCCAATCCACTGGCCACTATTTTGTCTGTCGCCATGATGCTGCGTTATACGTTTAAGCAAGAAGCGGCCGCCCAAGTGATCGAGCAAGCGGTAAGTGATGTTTTAGATGATGGACTTCGTACTGTTGATATCTTAGATAGCAGTGAAGCTGGATTGAAGCAGGTAGGCTGTCAAGAAATGGGTCAAGCCGTGTTGGCCAAGCTGCTATAAACAAACCACTTCTCGTACAGCCGTATTTTTTATAGAATTTTTGCCATTCTCATTTTGTGATTGTTCCGCCCATAAGTTGCTAAGCAATTTATGGGTTTTTTATGGCGCTATTATTGGTGTTAGGACACTGATCTCAATGAAGAGAAAAATGGCTAATAGAATCTCGATTCTAACAATGCAGCGTAAATGATGAGCCATCATTAACAGAGACACTGTACAAGGCAGGTCTTTTTAACACAAAGCTGTTATATGCTCACAGAGGGTTATGGCACCATAACTATACTTGTAAAGGAATAAAAAATTGACGGCTGCCTTAGAAGGTAGCAGGGATGAAACGTCGGCTTTCAATAAACTTCATCATGAAAGGGTCAAAAATTCAAAATAACAAACCTTGATAACCTTAAAAAAAATAACGATTTTATAAAAAATTAGGAGTGTGACATGTATCAATTAAAAAAAATGAGCACGGCGCTAGCTATGATTGGCGTCTCTACGGCTATGTTTATAGGGCAGAGCGTTGCCGCAACGACGGATAGCGCGAGTGTGGGTAATGCAGCAGGCACTACTCAAGATATCAGCCCCGTGACCAATGGCGTCAGTCAAAAGCTCACAGGAGATAGCAAGGCGGTAACATCGCTAAACGAGTTACTTCCTACTATCAAGTATACGACAGATAACTTATCAACCGTGGCCAAAAAAGTAAATGACGCCACTTGGACCGCAGGGTCAGATGTAGACCGTAATGTTGGTACGAAATTGCAGGCGTTGTTGAATTGGCATCATAATGGTGCTGGACCTGTGGACGGCTATTGGGGCAAAAATACTCGTAAAGCAATGCAAGCGTTCCAAAAGGCAAATGGTCTAACTGTTACTGACACTCTAAACAATGAGACATGGCAAGCGCTGACCAAAAACGAAAAACTCGCGAGGCAGCCAGTGTTGGTCAAGTATCAGCTTACCGATGCTGACGTGAATGTCACGACGACCACTATTCCTGCTAGTGCTGAAGCCAAAGCCAAACTCGATGGTATGTACTATGAGAGTATCCCAGAAGCGTTAGCAGAAAAATTTCATCTCAGCGAGAAGTATTTAAAAGCCCTGAACCCTAACGCCAGTTTTACTGCGGGTGAGACGATCACTGTCTATAATCCCGGTAATCCTAATACTAAGCCTGTTAGCCGCATCGTTGCGGACAAGGCGACAGAAACATTATACGCCTACGGTGAAAATGGCAAATTAGTTGCCAGTTATCCGACGACAGTGGGTAGTACAGCAACCCCATCGCCAACAGGAACCCACACCGTAGAAGTGAAAATTCATGAGCCTAACTATACGTACACAGCTGATGACGGAGAAAAATCTATCATTCCTCCAGGTCCTAACAACCCAGTCGGATTGGTTTGGATTGGTCTTAGCAAACCTTCCTATGGTATTCATGGTTCACCAGATCCCGCTCGCATTAGCCGTCAGGCCTCAGCGGGTTGCGTACGGTTGACCAATTGGGATGCATTGGCGCTTTTGGGCGTAATTAAGGATGATGCGACGGTTGAATTTAAATAAATCCTTGATCTTGAGGTGACGTTTTTATTCCAATAAACTGTAAAAACCAGACAAAAAAATACCGCTGAAATGAGCGGTATTTTTTATGGTAAAACAGGAATTTTATTGAACACTAAAACATTGATAGGCAATAATGAGCAGATTAGCATTTTCATTATTATTATCAGTTAAACCACTCAAGCATTCATATCAGTAATAAAGAAGCTATTTAATAGTTAGTAGCTGGCTGTATTTACAAAAATGCTTTTATAACCATTTTAGTTAAGCAAAATTTAGTTTTTACCACGGTAAGTAATACGACCTTTAGACAGGTCATAAGGCGTCATTTCAACCTTAACCTTATCACCAGTCAAGATGCGGATATAATGCTTACGCATTTTACCAGAGATGTGCGCAATGATTTCGTGTCCGTTTTCTAAACGAACTTTAAATAAAGTATTAGGAAGGGTGTCGATGACTTCGCCTTCAAATTCAATAATATCGTCTTTTGCCATAATTTGTATCAATCAGTTAAAAATAAGCCCATATTATACGTAAGTTAGCGGATTAAAGCAATACGAAACCTGGTTTTGACTTGACAGCCTGTAAGTGATATGTATGTCAATCAGGTAAATTGAGCCAAATAGGGGTTAAAGGCGCGTCTGGCAACAGTTGTTGGAAGCGCTCAGGATAGTAAGCATTAATAAAATATAAGCCATCACCAGAAGCGGTAGGCGGTGCAATGGTACGGTCTTTTTTATTCAAAATGTTCAAAAAATCGTCTGGTACTAACTCATACTTGCCAATGGCATGTAAGGTGCCCATTAAGTTGCGCACCATATGGTGTAAGAACCCATCTGCTTGAATGTCAAAAACGATAAACTGACCATGAGCAAAAATCCTTGCGTGGCTGACGTTACGCACTGGCTGATTGGATTGGCAAGCCGCCGCCCGGTAACTACTAAAATCGTGAGTACCAACGATATCAGCCGCTGCCCGTTGCATTGCTGCTAAGTCGAGAGGTTCATAGATGTGCGTCACTTGATGATTGAGTATCGCCGGACGTTGCGTTTGATTGAGCGTAATATAGCGATAACGACGGGCAATAGCACCAAAGCGCGCATGAAAGTCAGCTGGCATCGGTTGTACCCAGCGTAGCGCGATATCGTCAGGTAGTAAGCTGTTGACGCCGCGCAACCAGTTGTGAGTGGGACGATACGCGTGAGTGGTGAAATGGGCAATCATATTGCTGGCATGCACGCTGGCATCGGTACGCCCAGCGGCGATGACCTCTACTGGCTCGTTGGCGACTTTACCAATAGCCGTCTCTAGTGCCTCTTGCACACCCAGCACCTCTCGTTGCCGCTGCCAGCCGTGGTAATGTGTGCCTAAAAATTCAATCGCAATCGCTAACGTGTAAGTTGGCGAACGTTCAGGTTTACTGATTTTAGTCTGGGACATTGGCGTTTCGGCGCTTATAAAGTGAGAATAATGAATGGTGGTTTACCGTTTTTTGATGGTCGTGCCAGTTTGATTGATACTGTTCAACCAGCGCTGTCTGCGCCTTGCTGGGGTGTCATAACGTAGTAGTAACCACAGTAACCGTGCATAAATAGCAGGAATGGTTAAACGACCACCAGCAATGACATGATGGTCATATTGCCAACTGCCAGCGGCATAGTTATCGCTAACACCCCCAAACGGGCATTGGCTGGCACATATCACCATGTGTCCTTTTTCATGAGCCAGCTCTAGCGTATCTGCCAAGGCTTTTGAATAAGGAATATTACCAGCGCCAAAGCCTAATAGAATAATGCCACAGGGTTGCTGTGATAATAGGGCTTGGAGTTGTTGAGTGATGACCTCAACGTCATTCGGCAAACAGTATAAAGCATGAACGCGGGCATAGTGAGCGCGGCTTTGAATGCTACTTAATATTTCTTGCCGATCATCAAGCCAATGCTGCCGGCGGATATCTGAGAGGTTTTTTATATAACTATTGGCTGGATATGCTGCCCGAGCATGACCGGTAAATGCCATCAAATCATGACTGTGAATCTTTTGTACTGTCTGCGCAGGCCAAGCTTCACCGCCAAAACTTATCTTGACACCTGCCTCACCAGCCGCTGCTAGTTTTAGCGCCTCGTTAAGGTTGTCCCAAGCATCGCTATGGGCATCGATACTATAAGCATGTAGGTTCTCGCTGTCCAATAATGGGCGCATACTTCCGGTGACAACGACACAAATATCGCTACCTGCGAAGGCTTCTGCTAAAAATGCACCCAAATAACTTAAGGTATCAGTACCAGTGATGACCACAAAGCGCTTGTCACCTTGCGCATATGCTGTTAGCAGCAGCTGATAGAAGTGCGTAAAATCGCTAGGCGTCAGTTGACTACTGTCTTTAATCAGTGGGTTATCTAACCATGAAATTTTCGGCAAATTGATAGCATTATCTTGATCAGCCAAGAGTTTTTGTAACGTGGGTAAAAACACTTCTGCTGATAATGGCGCTAAGGGTCGCCCATAGCTACCAAAGGTGCCACCAGCATAAATCAGTTGAATGGGATCAGAGAGGGTCTTTGTCATAGCAGAAGAGGGCATAGTATAGTCTTGGTGCAATAAAAAAGTGTGAGAGAAAAAAGAGGCTAGTCATAATATAACGGTTGAACGCAAAAAAATCAGCAAGTATCCCACAATGATAGAATACCTGCTGTTGCGCGAGCGGGCGATTTACTACGCTGTACGCTCAAGTAATGCTTTGGCTTGATTTTGCTGTTCACTATTACCCTGAACCATCACTTCATTCAGCAAACGCTTGGCACTGTCATATTCGCCTAATTGTAGATACTGAGCCGCCAAGTCTAGCGTCACTTGATGACTGTCTAACGATTTCACAAAGTCAAAGTCTGCTGAAAAACGTGATGAGAAGTCTTCTGCTGTTTCCGCCTCTGCTTCAGTAGTAATGTCAGTGTTGATTTCAACCGGAGCATCTGGGGTGGCTGCTGTTGGTGAGTCAGACAAAGAGTCAAGATCGAAGTCATCGTCTATTAAAATGTGATCATCAAATAACAACGGAGCAGTTGGTGTGGTACTAGACTCTTCATCAAGCGCATTTTCTAAGTCATCATCGAGTTGTAAGTCATCATCGAGGGACAGTTCTGCAATCTCACCATGCTCAATATCGTTGTCTTCAAGTTTACTCTCTTCAACATCAGCGTCTTCAAGAATAAAACCATCACTATCGCTACTGTCATCTGCAAACACAGGATTTTCGTTTTCTAATACTGTCTCTGGGCTATTTGTTTCGTCTAAACTGTCTAAAGATAAAGTAAAGTCATTGTCATCTGCTTGAGTGGTATCAAGCGCCAATGCTTCAGCGGCAGGTTGTTCCGTTTCTTTATCGACATCGCTCGCTAAATCGTCAAAGTCTAAAATAAATTCTTCATTATCTAGCGACAACTCTTCAGCCGCACTATCAGGGCTATTTGGATGGACAGGGGACTCTGTCAGTGTAGTGTTTTCTTCAGATGCGTCAAAACTAAAATCAAAGTCACTAATGTCAGTGTCTTCGCTGGTGATAGCGTCATCCGTGGTGGAGACATCACGGCTGTCATCGTCTGTACTATCTAAGTCTGTACTATCTAACGATGTGACAGGAGAGACGCTAGTAGTGTTGGGTTCATCGAAGTCATTTTCAAAATCGCTCAGACTAAGGTCAAAGTCGTCTGCGCTATTTTCACTGGCAGCGTTAACCTCATGCAAATCATTTGAAAGTGTGGGGGTGGCGCTAGGCGCGTCTATCAAAGTACTACTATTTTCGTCAGCGTCTGGCTGGTCGGCAAGAGCTTTTTTCTCAGCGACTGGACTGCTCGCTAAATCAAAATCAATACTTTCAAAGTTGGGGTTATCTTCTACCGGCACCTCTTGTGTCACGTCTTGACTCTGCTCTTCAAAAAATAGAGCCTTTAGCTCATCGGCTCGCGCGATGCTGGTTGCATCGTTCTGAGTCTTGATAGCGTCATACACGTGTTGAAAGTTTTCTGGCTGATTGGTAGTAGCGTACACACTAAGTAGCTTCAGCGACAACTGGCTATCATGCGGCTTTTCTTTAAGACCACGATTGAGCGTTTCAATCGCTTTGTCATAGCGCTGTTGATCTATAAAGCGTTGGGCAATGGTAATATGGTCGAATTTTTTGTCGTCACCTTTATTGCTTTGGGCAGGAGCATCATGATCCGTTTTAGCCGTTGCAGTTGGCATCGCTACTTTCCTGCCTGACGGTGGTACTGAAGGTTTCTGCGCTTTTTGTTTGCGCAGTACCAAACCCGCGACTAATAAGATAAGCACCAATCCGGCGATGATATATAGCATATTGTCCATAGTTACTCCCACGCCTATGATCATGGCACACTGTGTTGATCAGTCAGGCAATTATTGATTGCGTAGTTTTTTGAGACGAGCTTGTAGCTCAGCCAGTTTTTGGTTTTGTAGTTGAATTTTTTTAGTGTAGCTATCCAGTGCACTACTGGTTTTTGACAAGCGCTGAGCTTGTGACGCGGCAGTTTGTCTTGAGGCTTTAAGCGTGGCCAATATATCTGTGCTGACACCGTTGCCTGTTGTCGCTGCTGATTTTTCTTGTGTCCCATCTGCACGACCCTCACTACCAGGCGCTAGCACTGAAAACTGTGCTTTTGGTAATGTTTGTGTTTTAGTGATTGTTGGTTTATCAGAACGTTTGGCCGTTTTTGTCGTCTCAGGCGATGTGTTGGAGGGTGACTTAGCGGATTTTTTTGGCACAAGTGGCTTCGTTCTGCGACTATACAGTCTTTGCGCACTGATAGCGGCTTCTAGGTCTTTTTGTGAGGGTATGACGTCGTAACTAGGTAAGTGTAGTTTGGCATCTGCTTTTAATTGATCCGCGTCTTTATTGATAAAAGCGTCCGGATTTTGTGATTGGATCTGTTTCATCACTGTTTGGATATCTAGATTGTTTTCTTGCGCGATTTGCTGTGCTATAACCCATAGACTATCGTTGCGCTGCACCTGATACTGGGCGGTAGTGCTATTAGCTGCGATGGTGTTAGTACTACTACTGCTACGGACTACGTTAGGCGTTGCCGCTTCAACGGTGCTGGTAGGTACATTGCTGGCTGAAACGGTCTTTAGAGTATTTACTTCGTTGTATTCTGGAGCTGGAAGAGTAGGCGTAGTAGCGACCATGCCCTTCTCTGATTGACTACTGGGCTGTATTTGACGAGTGACTTGTATATTTAACACGTCCAAGGGTTTGTTAGTCGTGACTGTAGTAGGCGTATTACTGTCCTTCACTAACGCTTTACCACTGATTGTGGCCGCGTCATTTACATCGGTTTTGTTACCCGTCTGATTATGAGCTGCACGCTGAACAGAGTTGCTGTCGGTATTATTAGTACCATTATTAATACTAATGGTCACAGCACTGCTGTCTGAGTTTAAGTGGGCATTAGCTAAGCGGCCGCTATCTAAACGACTAGGGGCGTAAGCCAAGTTGTTACTTTGTTGTGTAGCGGTCACAGTAGGGGTTTGAATACTAGGGGCTTGTCTACTAGGCGCTGATATGAGTGGCGGCGGTGCCCCTTCTCGAACGGTCAAGGGTTTAGCCACACTGGCAGAAACGCTTGGCAAGTTGGGTTTTTTGGCGCCTGTCACAATATGTTTTGTCGTGTCAATCGGTAGGCTATCACTAAGTGGCATCAGTAAAGTCTTAGGGACGACATTGCGCTGACCATTATCGTTTATGGCCAACACCACATCAGCAAAAGGTTTAGACACAGGCTTTGAGGTACTAATAAATACTTGACCACTGGTCGCCGAGGTAGGCGTAAAGCGTATCGTCATGGAGTCCGTTGGGGTAAGTCCCATTTGCTGATAAATGACTGGGCTTGCCAAGCTGGCGGAAAAATCCGCTGCTTGTATGCCAGTGACCGTAATACTCGCGGTGAGGGGCTCATGTTGAGCAGAGGTCACAACCGTCTTGCCAATCGTAGCAGCTTGTGTGCTCGACATGAGAGCGACGTAGCCCACCGAACAGAGAAGTGTCATTGATATCGCGCGATATACAGGAGTCAAGCGATGAGATAAATGACAAGACATGAGCCGCCCTTTAGGAGATGAAGATAAGTTATCTTTGCTGTTATAACAAAATAGTGTTTAGTTTACCAGTTTATTTCATAACTGTTGGGCACACCATAAAAAATGTCTTTATCGTGTTCAGTCAGATTTTTTATCAAGCAGCATCGCATCACCGTAGCTAAAGAATCGATACTGGTTTTTGATGGCATGCTGATAAGCCTGTTCAATAGCCGCTTTACCCGAAAACGCCGACACCAGCATTAACAGAGTTGATTTGGGTAAGTGAAAATTGGTCAACAAGCGATCTATGACCCCAAACTTAAACCCTGGATAAATAAATATATCCGTATCCCCTGACCAGCTAGAAAGGGCTTGTCCATCACTGGCGGTTTTTTGATACGCCGTTTCGAGAACGCGCGTGACGGTCGTGCCAACAGCAATGACTTTTTTGCCATTTGCATGCGTTTGATTAATAAGCTCGGCAGTGGCTTGCGGCAGATGGGCATATTCGCTATGCATGGTGTGATTGAGTAGGTTGTCTGTTTTCACAGGAGCAAACGTACCAGCGCCAACGTGTAGCGTCACAAAAGCCGTATTCACACCTTTTGCCGTAAGCTTACTGAGTACGGATTCATCAAAGTGTAAGCTTGCGGTAGGGGCCGCCACACTCGCAAGCTTGGTTGGATCGTGAAAGACCGTTTGGTAGCGGGTATTGTCTGTCTCATCAGCGTGGCGCTCAAAATAAGGCGGAATAGGCAACTCACCGTAAAGCTCTAAATGCGGCAAAATAGGTGCCTCAAACGCTAGGATAAATAAGTTATCTTGACGGCCAACCATCACCGCATTCATATGATCATCGGCAAGGTGCAGGCGTTGGCCAAGCTTGGGTGCTTTACTGGCTTTGACATGACAAAGGGCAAGATGCTCTCGATTGACGGGTGTCTCGTTTGTTGTTTCTAAATGCAGCGTCGTTGTATCCAAGTCTGATATATCAACCAAACGCTCAATCAGTATTTCAACCTTACCGCCAGTGTCTTTTTGGCCAAACAAGCGCGCTTTCATTACCTTGGTATCATTAAATACGATTAAGTCACCCTCATTTAACAAGTCCGGCAACTCAGCAAATAAGCGATCTTCGACTTGGGTAGGGTTTCTTTGTGCACTGGTGGGCAAATACAGAAGTTTTGAAGCAGAACGCTGTGACAGCGGATAGCGAGCAATCAAGCTATCTGGTAGCTCATAATCGTAGTCATCGACGCTCAGATAACTCAAAGTGTCATTATTTTTATCGGAATCAATCATTGCGCTAGTATCAGTATCTACAGAGTGAGAGTTGGTCATAATCAGTCTTTAAATGAATGTAAATTTTGGCGTAATTGTAGCAGAAATGAGGCTATGAAAGGACAGTTTAATAGAAACGCAGACATATAAAAACGCTCTGAAACTTTTAAATAGCCTAAGTAAAATTTAATAATAATCAGTAAAGTTCTATGAAAAAAATTATAGACTACATTACTCAAATAAATTTAACTGCGGCCGTAACTGTGCAGCTGGTGCTAATGATGAGAAAGTAACGCCGACGAGGCGAATAGGCAGCTCGCGTGGAATGTCTAAAAACAGCTTATCTAACCAATAATGTGCGGATTCAGCACTGTCAAAAGCAGTCGATAGGGTGTGTGAGCGCGTAATTTGAGTAAAGTCTGCATATTTGACTTTTAACGTAATGGTGTAGGCAATGAGTTGTTTTTTTTGCATCTGATGAAACGCATCTTTGTTTTGTTCATAAATCTGGACTCGCAGTTCATCATCATTGTGTAAATTGTCTTTGAATGTGGTCTCCGAACCAACAGACTTATACGTACGTTCAGGTTTTACCGCACGCTCATCACGGCCATGAGCAATATCATGATAGAACTGTCCGCGCTTGCCAAACTCCTGCACCAATACCGCAGCTGGCGTGTGCTTAAGATCAGCGCCACTCTTCACGCCCATCGCGTGTAAACGCTTGGCAGTGGCCTTGCCAATACCGTGAAAGCGCTCGATAGGTAGCGTACTGATAAAGGCGTCAGCATCTGTTGGCGTGATCACGGCTATGCCATTGGGTTTATTGATATCCGAAGCGATTTTGGCCAACATCTTGTTAAATGATACCCCAGCCGAAGCCGTTAAACCTGTGTGCGCTAGGATTTGCGCCCTTAGCCAATTGGCCATTAACGTCGCTGAACCTTGATGAACTTGCAAGCCAGTGACATCCAAGTAAGCCTCATCTAATGACAAGGGTTCCACAAGAGGCGTTAAGTCGTACATGATCTCACGAATTTTGCTGCTGACGGCTCGATAAACTTCAAAACGCGGACGTACAAAGATGACCGCTGGACAACGTTTGCGTGCCTCATAACAGGACATAGCGGAACGGACACCAAATTGCCGTACCTCATAACTGGCCGCTGCGACCACACCGCGACCATTCGGATCGCCCCCAACAACCAATGGCTTACCACGCAACTCAGGAAAGTCACGCTGTTCAACACTGGCGTAAAAAGCATCCATATCGATATGAATAATCTTACGAAGGCTCGGATTTGTAGAAGCTGTCATAACTGTTATCTTATCTGACTTCACCGCTTGACGTCAGTATCAATCGTTAGTGGAATAAAAATGCCATTTATGCAGAATACTACATTTATTAAATTTGGTTTTTCTTCGCTACCTTTTATCACGACAATTTAACCGTCTGTCATGAATATTTTAGGTAAATGTTACAGTTTTGACGCTGGTGTTCTACACTAGAATCTCCAACGTAATCAATCACGGGGGAACGATAAACAGTGTCTTCTTTGCCTCTTTATAAATAAAAAAAGACACTGCTTATGGCTCGTACCAAACATGAAAAAGGTGTTTGGTAATATTAACGCTTTAAAACTGCATAGTTTTCAAGGTGTTTAAAAGAATTAAGGAGCTAAAGATGAATAATGAACTAAAAGGGAGCGATTTAACGCGAGCGATGCTAGCAGGCGGACATAAACAAATATGGTGTGCGGTCTGTGATGAAAGTGATGAGCAAGCCATGATGGATCACTATGATAATGATTTTACTGCTTATATCGTGTCATTTCATGACGGATACTTTCACTGCCGTGCTGGTACACCATGGAGCTTTGCCGTCCCCATAAAAATTAGTGCTGTCACGCAACACGAAATAGAGATGTAAGCACCACGACAAATACGACTGACACAAAAAAACCTCCAAAAGAGGAGGCTAGATTGTTTTAGTATTGGTACCAGTGGTCGGACTCGAACCGACACGCTTTTAAAGGCAACGGATTTTGAATCCTTTGGCTATCTCAAATAACTAGATATACTTAACGATAATAAGCAATGAGTAGAGATAAAATATATTTATAAACAATTACTTAGGGTTAAATTAACTATATTTAACTATAACTAAAAAGATGTAACAATATTTTTCAAGTATCAAATAAGTATCAAAATTACTTTTAAAAATTGGTTTGTTTAACTAGTTTTAGATCTCGTCGTTAATTTTAATATGATGAAACGCATTTATGTAACGGACTTCGATTCAGTTAAGAGTACCAAAAAAGTTATCAGCAGATTGTACAAAATATTAAATTATATAGATTGTAATAATTAAACTTTGACCCAACCGTTTATCCCTAATTATTACATTGAATGCGCAGCATATCGAATCAGCTGCGTACATTTATTTATTGCTTAGCCAATAAGCTCTCTAGTACATAATTCTTTATTATACATTAGATACAAGCAGTCCTTAGTAGTCCAAATGCATTTAATATCACTGATCCTCTTCAGATTCGAGCGATTGTCATTAAACTATTGATTTAGCGCGTTTGGATAGTCGAGCTTATTATTTGCTTATGCTTCCTAAAGGTGCAGATGACCTTTTTTTAATATTTAGTACTCTTCATAAGTAGCTTTAAGGTCACGTTAAGACATTTCTTTACCAAGGATCCATATTAGTCCAAGCATAAACATAACCGAGAACCTCTAAGCTGTCTGTTTTGGATTTAGAAATTTTCTCATCTGGATATTCCTTGTTCTTACATTGTAGTAGCAGGCCACCATCAGACTGATTAAATAGTGCTCTTACCCCGTAAAAGCTATCCGTTCTTATCAAGTAAAACTTGCCGTTTTTTATAGTGCGTTTAGTTAAATCTACTGAGCACTGTGCACCAATAGTGATTATCGGCTGCATGCTATGGTCTTCTTGATTATAGAATAGGGTCTTACTTAAGTTACTGTTCGTCCGTTCAGCAATTTCAGATTGCGACCTTAATGGTTGTTCTACATGTTTAAAATTTTCTATAAAAACACTTAAATTGGGATATTTCTTTATCTGTTCTAAGGTCGACCTATTTTCAAACCCCAATATTAAGCACACCACCTAAGTAAAATGATAAATACAAAAAGGTTGCTAACGCTATATTTTATAATACGTGAGCAACCTTTTTCACTACTACCTATGGTAACCCTCCCAAACTTAAG
>NZ_DFBY01000042.1:0-60311 GCF_002366815.1 Psychrobacter sp. UBA3068
AGGGTTGTTCTTTAAGCCAGCAATTTTATTAACGAGGTTGGTGGCATTGATAAATTCATTTTTAGCAAACATCTCAAATGAGATTGCTAGCATGTGATTCCAAACAAAACGCGCTGAGCCGACAAGATTATTTAGAATAACCGCCTGCTCTGCATTAGGCTCAAGCCTACATTTATACGCTTTGTTGATTTTCATAATGCCAATTCATTTTGTTTTTTTAATATAAGTTCTAAAATTTAGTATAGCTTACTTCAGTACATAATTTGTATGAATATATAATAAACGCTAGGCGAAATTCACCTCCACCCTAATATCGGGTGGAGTCCTCTTTCGCGGTTTTGATAGTGGGCCTTAACACAGAAAAACCGCCAACCAGTCAAAAATCTACTACAGTAAGCAAATCTTAAGAAAGCTGGCGTAAAGTTTAGCAAGATGGATGGTATAAAGAAAGTGAAAAGACGGTCCGGTAAGCCGTTTAAAAAGGCTAGCTGGGTGTTAGACGCTTGACTGGCTATCAGCTAGCCTGCCAAGTCATTCATATTTACAATCGGTAGCATCACTGCCATCACGATAATCATCACCACTACCCCCATCAACACGAGCATCAAGGGCTCAAGTAATGACAGCAACGTACTGATAAAGTTGGTCGCTTCCGCTTCCTGCATGTTGGCGGCTCGGCTGAGCATATTTTCAAGCTCCCCTGAGTTCTCGCCACTTTTAATCATTTGTACCATCATTGGTGGAAAATAGGTCGATTTTTCAAGTTGACTGGACAAACTAGCGCCTTCAGTCACCCTATCAGCGGCGGTAATGATGGTTTGCTTAATGTGCAAATTGGTTGTCACCGCAGCACCTATGTGCAAGGCCTCAATCAAGGGCACACCTGAGCGCACCAATATGGCAAGCGTGCTAGCAAAGCGAGCGGCATTCAATCCTTTCGATAACCGCGCCAATATCGGCAACTTAAGTACCATACTGTCTATGGCCAGTTTACCCGCTTTGGTCTGAGCAAAACGATAGAATAAAAATGCCACCCCTGCTAACACCAATAGCATCAGCCACCACCACTGGGTAATGATGTTTGATAAGGTCAGGACAACTTGGGTAATCAGCGGTAGCGCTTGCTCAGACTGCTCGAAAACCTTGACGATTTTGGGCACCACAAAGCTCATCAAACCCATAATCACCCCGACTGCCATCACCATCAATACAATGGGATAAACCATCGCGCCTTGTATTTTTTTTTGTAAGGCAAAGCGGTTTTCGGTGTAATCTGCCAACTGATTGAGGATTAGATCTAAATGACCGGACTTCTCCCCTGCCGCGATAGTAGCGATATAAAGGGGCGGGAAGCTGGCGGCTTGCTGTAAAGCACGGGCAAGGCTTAGCCCCTCTAAGACATGAGAGCGCACGGCCAGCATTAAGGACTTAATATGGGTCTTTGGGGATTGTTTGGCGACGGCTGCCAACGTTTCTTCAAGTGGAATACCCGCCGCGAGTAAGACAGATAACTGGCGTGTGAGCAGTGCCAACTCATAAGCTGAGGGTTTTTTATAGCGGCTTTTACTTTGACTTTGGCGATCATTAACGGCGCTGACTTCTACTGGTGTCCAGTGCTTATCACGCAGCTGCTGACGCACTTGCCGCGCAGAATCGCCTTCGAGCAAGCCTTTTTGGACACTGCCGCGATCGTCGAGCGCTTTAAAATGATAAGCGGGCATAGCAGCAGATATCCCAAGGTGATCAAAGGTAAAGAGTTAGAAACCAGTGCTTAAAACAATGCTTAAATCAGTGCTTAAAAAAGCGGCGTAGAATCACTACTATCAGGCATTAAACCGTTTAATAACAAAACATCGAGATGCTGCTGCTGTAGTTTTTTATCAAAATCGTTCACCTCGGCGATCAGCATTCTCTCGATACGTTTATCGCTGGCAAAGACACTCAAGCGGGCACAGATAACCGCCAGTTGATAAACACGTTTTTTGCAGTAGCTGTCCAAGCCTTGTAGTAACCTCACCATATGCGGGGTTTCAAGACTGGCGTACTCATAATCAGCAACGGTCTGTTGCCCAAGGGCCGTGACGCCATAGCTGATAGACAGGTGCGCGCAAAAATAACAACTGAATAAATAACCAACCACATGACCGATGTAATAGCCACGATCATAGGTAAAGCTGCTCACACCGAAGTGCCCTAAGACATAGCTATTGAGACTGCCTTGGTCACGAATGAGTTTGCCATGTTTTAGCTTACCCACAGTGGCAAAGCAAAGTGGGTTTCGTCCATCCTGAGTGGTTAGTTGCCACCCTGCTGGCTGCTGCGCTGGCATATGACGCACGATATCTGCGATGATATCATCGACCACATGCAGCTGCTGCCAGAGGCGTTCTAGCCCATCCGTGTCCATCAGGCCGCGCTTATCGAGCTGCTGTGCAAGTTGATATTGCTGATACTCTGCAAACTGAGATTTGAGCGTTTGTACCAAATAAGTGGGACGGGTCTCGGCAGAGGCCACGTACAACAGCCGAGTACGCTCATACTGAGCGTGATAAATTGCCACACGCTGCTCGGCAATACTAGGCCCGCTATTAGTAGTCGCCACACTGTCATCGGTTGAAGCAGCAGACGACGCGTCAGCCGCACCTTTCAACGCCACTTCTTCATCTACAGGATCTTCAGAGGCTAACGTAAATAGGGCCAACAACGCTGCCTTGTCCAGTGTCTCAGGCACCTTATTTTGCTCGTTTTCTACAAGGCGAGGGCTATCTTTGGCGTTGCCTTTAGCACTATTTCCCTTGCTCTTACTTTGTTTTTTAACAGACGCAGCAGAGCCTTGTTGGCTATTGGCTTGTGCGCTTGGCTTTGCAGTCGGTTCAGTCATAACATACCATCAGCAGCAAAAATAAACATCTTCTAGGACATACTATATGGCTAGCATACCGTGAAAAACAATGCGCTATAAATAAGCGTTTGCGCCTAGACGACTCATTATTCCATAGTACCTGAACACAAGCACATTGTCAGCTGTGCATCATCAAAATACCGTCAGTCGAGTGCTGTCAGTAACCCGCTATCGAAGTGCCCTGTTTCCGAGTTAAAAACAAAAAAAGCGTTAAGGACACGATGGTAACCTTAACGCTTTCGACAAAAAGAGTGCCACAACCATAAGCTAAGCGAGATTGTCTTTTTGATATTGTTGGCGGTACGCTTTTGGTGACACGCCATAAACGCGCTTGAACGCCTGACTGAAGGTGGAGTCCGAAGCATAACCCACCAGCTCACTGATTCGGCTGATACTATTTTGCTGCAGGCGTAAATACCGCGCTGCCAAACGCAAGCGGTAATCAATAAGATAGGTCAATGGCGGCATACCCACTGTGTCCTTGAAGCGCTGCGCAAAGCTCGAGCGCGACATTCCTGCTGTCTCAGCGAGCTTATGAATGGTCCAATTTTGGCTTGGTGCTTCGTGCATCGCGGCTAGTGCTTTGGTCAAAAACGGGTCTTTCATGGCTTTTAGCCAATTGTCTGTGGCCTCGGGCAAGCTTTCAATATAAACACGCAAGCACTCAATCATCATAATACTGGCCCAATGATTGATAACCGCTGTTTTGCCCATGCGCTCACGCTCCGCTTCTAACGTCAGCAGCTTAATCTCAACGTCAATAACCTCAAACCTACCATCATCTTCATCGTTGATTTCAGGCAGTATTGATGGCAACACAGACAACAGAGGACGAATCATCTCTTTGTCATACTTGCACTCGATCAATATTAAAGACGAATTGGGATCGCCATTACCATCAATATCCAGCGTATGCTCTTTGCATGTCATCAGCATCTCATCGAGCGGTCTGGCGTCCTCGCCATTATGATCCAGCGCGTAGCTGACATGCCTATATGCATTGGGAATCATAATCATATCGCCAGCGTGTGCCTGTCGCAGACCATCACCAACATCAATACAAAAACTACCAGACATCACTAAGTAAAATAAAATGGTGTCTTTTCGAGTGATTGAATAAGACCAATTTCCAGCACCATTTAAACGATAATACTTGGTTTCAAACAAATAAACGTTTTGTAACAATACGCTTAGTGCGTCCATCAAACACTTCCTCAATAGGCAAAGTCAGTAGCAGCAAATTCCCTTAAAAAATCACACACGTCCCTATTACAGCCTTAGACTGACTGAATATATTCAATCATTATTTTGACTAACTTAAGAATTACCAATCTTCTATTTATAGCTGATGGCTTAAGTGTCAGATAACATCCATAAACTGGCGTTACACGGTACATACTATAAAACAAAAACCCAAAAAGGCTAGCCGTAGGGCAAAAAATAAATGTCCAACACGTTCAAATGGATGGGCACAAACTAGCGCGCTTTTAAGCGTTTAACTATAGTCAACAATTAATAAAATGGAGACACGATACGATACTACGTGACTGGTACAAATTTTTCTTGCTTGCCATGGCTACGCCGATAAGGCGACAAAAATTTATCTCAGCCCTGCTGACTCTCTTTTACATTGAAATAACTATAACAAAATAAGATCATATAACTAAACAGGCAGGCACAAAAAAATGCCAAAATCGGCAAGTATATTATTTATATAAGCTTTTTATAACAAATAGGATGTATAAAGACTAAAGGAAGAGAATGCAGAATAAAATGGGGCGACTGATGGGACTCGAACCCACGACAACCGAGATCACAACCCGGGGCTCTACCAACTGAGCTACAACCGCCATAACTGCTGCCAAGGACTGGCAAAATATGCAGGCTAAATGGTGCGCCTGGCAGGGTTCGAACCTGCGACCACCTACTTAGAAGGCAGGTGCTCTATCCAACTGAGCTACAGGCGCTCTTAGGGGCTTTTTATATATCCAGTCTCGTTTAAAATATAAATATATCAGAAACTAAACCATTATACATAAAAAAAAGCCTGTAAGGCTCTTAAAAAATAGATGGTCGGAGTGATAGGATTCGAACCTACGACCCTCTGGTCCCAAACCAGATGCGCTACCAAACTGCGCCACACTCCGAAATTCTCTATTATCACGATAGCTTGTTAACTACTTCGTTAGTGGCGATGCCGCTAACTTGTTAATGTTCCTCGCTATCGAGGTGCACATATTAAGGGGTAAAGCCGATTCTGTCAACACCTATTTTTGATTAATTTAAAATAATTGCTAACTTATTTCAAAAAGCCCGTATTTCTTATAAAAACAACGGTGACAAAACCTCTTACCAACCTTGATACGTAATACGTAATCACTAGCGGGGTCATTATACTACATTCACTGCTGGAAGCAAGCCACTGTTTATCGTACCGGTAAGGACGTTAAATGGCATCAGCCATAGCGGCGCATGACCTGTTTGATTGTCGGTATGCTCATTATCATAATCATAGCCTCGTTGCTTGAGTGCCACCGGCTGCCTGTCACTGCCTTGTACCGGATAGACCAACCAGACCTGCCCTGCTTGGTAAGCCTGCGCATAACTGACCAATTGATAAGCGTCACTCGCACTGATGGCCGCCGTTTGGGATAAATGCTTCCATTTCATATCGATGACATGACTATACGTTCCTGAAGTGCTCACTTGCGAGGTTTCTTTCGTATTATCCTGATCATGGTGACAATTTTTGTCAGTAGTCACTTTATATATGAGTAAATCAGGGCGTATCGACAAACACGCTTGCCCTTCTGTATCACTTAGCCAAACACGCTGCGTTTGATACAAGGGACGATAGCTTTCGCTCATTTGGGTAAACATTGATGCGATGCGCTGACTTGCCCATTGCTCAAAAGCTTGATTCATATCAATCAACAGGCACAAACGCAGTTGGGAGAGGCTTTGTTTCAATGCGCGGTTTGAGTCAATGCCATTACCCGTTGCTACGTTTGACTGCTGCAATAGCCAATAAGCGCGATCGACTAATTGCTGGCCAGCTTGTAACTGCTGCGCTCGAAGCGGCTGCACCGCTAGCTGACGTTTGGCTTGACCATATATCACCTCTAGCTGAATCATTTCATGCCGAGTCAGCGTGGGCACTGGCTGCCATGCTTGGAGGGTGTTACAGATACTTGACTTAGAGACTAGCGGGGTCAGCAAAACCAGAGCACTCTTAATCAAGCGGTTGCCCAGCATATCCCGGCTTAACATACTGCTCTCACAGACAAATTTATGCGGCTGCATACTGTTGTGGCGCAGCTGCTCTTTGATGAGTAGCCGACCTTGTAGCGAGGCTTGATTGTGAGTTTGCGCCTGATAGTGCTTGGTCGGCTGATAATGAACCAGCCACTGCAAAAACTGCGCAATCAGCCAATCTGATAATGGTAGTGTGGGCAGTGCGGCTGCTGGTAGCGATGCCAGCTGATGACTGAATTGACCTAAGTTTTTTGTATGCGGCAGTTTATGACGGGTACTGCCACCGCTGTTGGTCAAGTCAGACAGCATATGTTGCACCCATTGACGGGTTTGGCTGACGTCATTGTTTTGAGCGGCTTTATGGGATTGCTGTTGACGCTGAGAGCGTGGGTTTTCAGGATTTGCACCCAGCTTTGGTAGTATCTCAAGCGTCATGCCACTCGGCAGTAAAATGATCCCAATATAATGTCCGACCTTTAGCTGCCACTGGCCCTGCTTGCGTTTAAGGGTAAACACCGAAAACTCTTGCGCCAGCAGCCAGTGAAAATCAGCGACGTGCACAAAGTCTTGCGCCGTTAAGCGTTGATGCTCAAACACAGTGATAACGTTCGCATCACGCGCGGCAACATGGCTGCTATCCGTATGACTCAAGACATTGCTCTGATTTTTCTCTTGGCTATTTATCACCGCTTAGCGACCTTATTCATATAAACGTTGATAAACGAAGGGTTTGATAAACTCGCCCGTCTTGGCAATAAGGTCCGTGTTAATCCTATAACTGCCTGCGTTCATAGCCTGCCCGAGAAACGCGCCATGCCCTGAGAACATTTGATTTTGGCCTGCGATGTTATTTTGATTATCCATCTGACTGCTTGGATCGTTATTTATCAGCGCTTGGTTATCGTGGATAAATTGGGCACACATTGGCTGCGACTCATCGTTAAAAATATACTGCAAGACTGCCACTTGTCCGCCAGCCGCTTGCGCTAATTGGGGAATGATTTGTTCAACCAGCACGGACTGCAATTGCTCAAGACTATTAACTGACCAGAAAAACGCATGGCCCAATTGCACATCCGCCCCTAGCGATTGCGTAATACGATGATTTAACCCCATTAGCAATTTGGCCAAATCTATCGTTGCTGCTGTCGCGTCTGCTGCATTGCCAGTGTCTGTCTCTTTGCTAAGACTGATAGTCGGTAACAACTCAGGCTGTGGCGGACAGTCGACAAAGCGAAAACGCCGACGTAATGCCATATCCAGTGGTGCTAACGAATGATCTTGGGTGTTCATGGTCGCATAAATATCGACATTAGCAGGCACACTAAAAGGCCGGCCAGAATACGCCAAATTTACTGTCATCGCGTTTGCCATACCAGCCCGTTTGTCCGGCTCAATCAAACTCAATAACTCACCAAACACGCGTGAGACATTAGCACGATTGATCTCATCAATCAGCATTGCATAACGCTGTTCAGGGTTATTGGCCGCGCGCTGACACAAGGTCAAAAATGCACCGTCTTGAATGGCGTAACTCATCTGAGACGGACTGCTATTGATGTGGCTATTATTGGTTTGCGCGTGGTTGGGTTGGCCATGGTTGGCATGAGTAGAGGCTGCCAGCACAGGGCGAATCCCTTCAACAAACTCTTCATAGCCATAGGCTTGATGAAAGCTGACCATACTAAAGCGCTGCTGGCTTACGCCTTGGTCTAGGCTAGCATTGTTATCACGCTGTGCCTGCTGAAACTCTGCTAGCTGCTGTGATAGCTCATTCAATAGCGATATGCTTTGGGGCAATAAATACCATGCCCCACTAGGATCTTTATCAAAATAGGCTTGGCTGGCACGATTTTTATACGAAACGGTTGTTGAGCTGGCAGGGCTGTGTATTTGCAGCACAGACCATGCCGTATTGCTTAAATTACTGTCACGCGCGTTTTGCGCCGCTTTTGCGAGAAAAAACGCATGATTGACCACTTCAGGCACTTTTACCAAGTCTTGCTTGTTGGCTTGAAAGTCTAAAAATATCAAACACACGACTTCGCGCCAGCTCAAATCGTATAACAACTGGCCCAGCAAATCTTCATCATTCGCTTTAGGCAGATAATCGGTATACTCTTGCGCAATTTGTAGCAAACGGTAGGTTTTACCCGTACCAGCGACACCCGTATAGATGATATTGATCGGCTTGTGAGGAGACATATCCGGCATAGCGTTATCCAGCGTTAAACAGTCGCGTAAAAAATAAATAAATCACGCTACACTCTTATTATAGCGTGGTTCACTCCATAGCATCCAGTAATGCCATCACCTAACCTACAGGCCATTAGACAATGCTTGGTGATCGTCTCCATCACATCATTACGTTACTGTTATTTTATAAGCGCAGCAGTTCATGGTAATAATAGTAGGGACACGTCAGTTAATGTACCATAGGTAAAATAGTGACTAGGGTAAACTAACGGCTAGGATACAGTGGGGGTGTTACTCACGCTTGGAATGATTTTTAGTGGGCAATCACTTGCCAACACCGCTTCTCAATCCTTCATCCTCATGTCATTATCACTGTAAAAACCATCCAACTTAAGGAATTTTGTATGTCAGGATTATTAAAAAAATTGCCTATCAAACTGACCAGCAAATTGCCAGCCAACGTATCTGACAATACCAGACCACCAGTTGAAAAACCGAACAGCACCCTTAAGCCCATTAGCAATCAGTTTACCAAGCTCTTGTCAGTCACCAAGTACTTGCCTGCCAGTGCACGCTCAAGTATTTTATCCAAAGCGTTTGGTAAGGTGGTGCCATACGTGGGCACGACAGGTGTCTATTATGAGACCGTCGAACCCAATCAAGTGGTGGTCAGTTTAAACAACCATAAATCCGTGCAAAACCATATCGGCACTATCCATGCCGTGGCTATTACCTTGCTTGCTGAGACCGCTACGGGCTTTATTTTGGGTTTAAACCTGCCGTCTGATCGTGTGCTACTGATTAAATCTTATTCGGTGAACTTTCATCGTCCGATTAAAAAAGGACAAGTGGCTGCCATAGCGAGCTTAACGGATGAACAGCGCTTAGATATTTTGAATACTCCAAAAGGCGAAATGGTGATTCCTTGTGTCATTCATGACCGTGAGTCTGACAGCGAGCGCGCCCCTATCGTGGTTGAGATGACGTGGGCGTGGATACCCAAATCTGAATTAGAAGCGCGTCGTCAAGGCAAAACCAGCGAAACCACAACAACAACCGAAGCGGCCACTGACCTCAGTGCTGACACTGAATCTAAGCCACACACTGAAACTGAGTCGGACCAGCAAGCAGTGGCTAAAGCTGATACAGTAGAAACCAAATAGCCAGTTGAAAGCTCGTAAGAATCCATGGGCAGTCTACTTTGAAGGCTCGTACGTGTTTGGTCAGATTGGGGTTAGAGACGGAAAATCGATCAAAAATGCCATGAAATCGGATAGACACGTACCATTAGCTAACAATAGCGTCATCAGTCAGGGCGCTTTCTTTGGTCACCCGCAGCACCTCCTCTAACGTCGTCCGCCCCTCTATGACCTTGCGTAGACCATCAGCACGAATTGAGGGTGTCTGCTGGCGGGCGTACTCTTCTAGCTCGTACTCAGCGGTATTACTGTGAATCATGCGGCGTAAGGCGTCATCAATGGGCACTACTTCGTATATCGCTGTACGTCCTTTAAAACCTGATTGATTACACTTATCACAGCCGATAGGTTTGGGCAATTGAATAGATGTTCCTGCCCCCTTCTCCTGAGCCTCAGACCCTGCTTCAATACCAATTTCGGTGAACAGTTTGGCTTGTTGGGTATCCGCTGTCTGCCAGCCATGACAGTGTGAGCAAAGCGTGCGAACCAAACGCTGCGCCACCACGCCAATGAGCGAAGACGATAACAAAAATGGCTCCACACCCATGTCTTGTAAACGAGTGACTGCACCAATGGCCGTATTGGTATGCAGCGTGGATAATACCAAATGTCCTGTCAAAGACGCTTGTACAGCAATCTCGGCCGTCTCTAAATCCCGAATCTCACCAACCATCACCACGTCTGGGTCTTGTCGCAACATCGCGCGCAAGTTCTTGGCAAAGGTCATATCCACTTTGTTATTGACCTGCGTTTGTCCAATACCATCTAGCTGAAACTCAATCGGGTCTTCCGCAGTCAAGATGTTACGGGTTTGATCGTTTAAGTCTGTCAATGCCGAATACAGCGTGGTGGTTTTGCCCGAACCTGTCGGTCCTGTCACCAAAATGATGCCATGGGGACGATGAATCAAACGCTTAAGCTCACTATAGTCATTATCAGAGAGCCCAAGGTAGGTCATATTCAGACGACCCGCTTGTTTGTCCAATAAGCGCATAACGACTCGTTCACCAAAGCTCGATGGTAACGTAGATACCCGCACATCGACCTCACGCCCTGCCAATCTTAAGCTGATACGACCATCTTGCGGCACACGCTTTTCAGCGATATCCAATTTGGCCATGACTTTAATACGTGATACCAATAATGGCGCCAATTGGCGTTTGGGCGTGATGATTTCTTTTAATTCTCCATCGACGCGAAAGCGCACCACCAGGCGCTTCTCAAAAGTTTCAATATGTATATCTGAGGCATTTAAGCGTATCGCTTCAGACAACAGTGCATTGATCAGACGAATAATAGGCGCATCGTCTTGTTGATCCATCAAATCCTCAGTTTCAGGGACACTGTCCGCCAAACTATCAAGGTCGGGATGGTCTTCAAGCCCAGCGGCAATATGCTGCGACTCTCCTGTATTACCAGCGTAAGCCGCGTTCATACGTTTTTCAAAGTCGTCTGAGCTGATACTTTCATAAGTCGGGATAGCGCGCACGCCTTGCTGCTGTAAAAAACGCACCGCCTCATTAATGGCCGATAACGGGGTAGCTTTGGTCAATACCAAAGTCGGTGGCAGCTCAGGATCGATAGCAGGTATGATCAAGAGTTGATGGCGTTTCGCAAAACTGTACGGCAGTTGCAGCATATAGACGGCCTGATAAATAGAGATAACGTCAGAAATAAAATCATGCGAAAAGGTAGCAAACGCACTGTGCTGAGCGGGCTAACCCAAAAAGAGTGCAAGTAAGATTGCATGAGTTTGTTATAATAACATTTTGTTTTAAACGCGTATGATTTTATGTGAGCGACGTTGTAGGTCACTGTCACTATCACTGTCACTCCCATACTTTTTATCGTGTTCATAGTAAAGCGATAGTCAATTCACTATAAAAAAGTACCGTGCTGCTAGGTTAGTTTCTATCGCCTTTGTCGGCACAAGTTGTGAGCAGAGTGACAGAGTGTACTGTCATTGAGACTGCCAACGTAACAGATTTATAATGAATCGACTGTGTCATACGATTCTTATTTTACTGACAGTGCGTTACTATGACTTACTGCACGCGTTTTTATACCACTTGGACTGTTTATTACTATTTGTCTTTCACCTTGCCCGCTCGCTATTAGGATTTGCCGTTATGTCAGAGAACGCTAACACTACTACTCACCCCACTCCACTGTTGCAAGATACGTTTACCGTTGGTAGTCGTACCTTTTCCTCTCGGCTGTTGGTGGGTACAGGCAAGTATAAAGACATGGCTGAAACTGGTGAAGCTATTGCCGCCTCCGCCGCAGAGATTGTGACGGTTGCCATTCGTCGTACCAATATTGGACAAAACAGCAATGAGCCCAATCTGCTTGATGTGATTTCTCCTGACAAATACACCATCTTGCCCAACACAGCAGGCTGCTTTGATGCAGACACCGCGATTCGGACCTGCAAGCTTGCGCGTGAGCTGTTGGGTGGGCACAATTTGGTCAAGCTTGAAGTATTAGGTGATGAAAAAACCCTTTATCCCAATGTCACCGAAACGTTAAAAGCCGCCAAAGTCTTAATTGATGATGGGTTTGAAGTCATGGTTTATACATCAGATGATCCCATCGTCGCCCAAGAGTTAGAGAGCATGGGCTGCGTGGCAATCATGCCGCTTGGCAGCTTGATTGGTTCAGGTCTGGGGCTGCTCAATCGTCACACGCTCAGCTTAATTATCGAAAATGCCAAGGTGCCGGTATTGGTTGATGCCGGCGTTGGCACAGCCTCGGATGCAGCGCTGGCCATGGAGCTTGGTTGTGATGGCGTGCTGATGAACTCAGCGATTGCCAATGCCCAAGACCCAGTCATGATGGCACACGCCATGAAGCATGGCATTTGGGCAGGCCGTGCAGCATTTTTGGCAGGTCGTATGCCTATGCGCAAGATGGCCACGGCCAGCTCACCGCAAACTGGCTACTTTTTTCAGTAGGTTTACGACGCCACGGCCCTAGTAGGTTTACGACGCCACGGCCCTAAATGAAGAACCCGTTATAAAATAATCAGAAAAATATGATTTTTTATCCAATGTATCGTCATAAAAGGATTTATTATGCGACTTCTCACAGCTGTCGACCAGTTGTTTTTACTTCTTGAGACGCGTAAACAACCCATGCACGTGGGAGGATTGTTTTTATTTGAGTTGCCCGAGGCGGCGGAGAGCGATTTTGTCTATCAGTTGGTCAAGCAAATGCAAGACTCTGATGTGGCGCCAAGCTTCCCTTTTAACCAGGTTCTAGAGCATTTGGTGTTTTGGAAAAAAGACAAAAACTTTGATGTCGAACACCATCTTCACCATGTCGCTCTGCCAAAACCTGCCCGTATTCGCGAGCTGTTGATGTACGTCTCAAGAGAGCATGGCCGTCTGTTAGATCGCGCCATGCCGTTATGGGAATGCCACGTGATTGAAGGGATTCAGCCAGAAAACGAAGGTGGGCCGGAACGGTTTGCGTTGTATTTTAAGATTCATCATTCTTTGGTTGATGGCATTGCTGCCATGCGCCTTGTACAAAAATCTCTATCACAGTCACCAAATGAGCCCGTCACTCTGCCCATCTGGTCATTAATGACGCGTCATCGTAATCATGTCAATGCGTTACTGCCGGCTGAAAGGTCGGTCAGACGCATCATCAAAGAGCAAGTGTCTACCATCAAACCTGTCTTTACAGAGCTGCTAGATAATTTTAAAAATTATGGCGATGATGGGTATGTCGGTACGTTTGATGCGCCCATGAGTATTTTGAATAAACGCATTTCCGCCTCCCGGCGAATAGCGGCGCAGTCTTATGATATAAAACGGTTTAACGATATCGCTGAAAGACTAAAAATCAGCAGAAACGACGTCGTACTAGCCGTTTGTGCGGGCGCCATTCGTCAGTACTTAATATCGATGGACGCCCTGCCCAGCAAGCCATTAATAGCGTTTGTGCCCATGTCACTGCGTACCGACAACAGTATATCGGGCAATCAGTTGTCGTTTGTGCTGGCCAATCTAGGCACGCATTTAGATGACCCACTGCGTCGGCTTGAGCTGATTCATCGTAGTATGAATAATGGCAAACGCCGATTTCGCCGGATGAATCAAGCGCAAGTCATCAACTATAGCGTGATCGCCTATGCGTGGGAAGGTATCAATTTGGCCACTGGCTTATTCCCTAAGAAACAAGCTTTTAACCTTATCATCTCTAACGTTCCTGGGTCTGAAAAGCCGCTGTATTGGAATGGCGCACGGCTGCAATCCTTATACCCCGCCTCTATCGTGTTCAACGGCCAAGCGATGAATATAACCTTAGCCAGTTATTTGGACCGGATTGAGTTTTGTATCACTGCCTGTAGTAAAGCCCTACCCCACGTCCAAGACATGCTGATGCTTATAGAAGAGGAGTTAACGTTGTTGGAAACGACCAGTAAAGAGCTTGAGTTTAAAGGGATAACGGTCAAAGATAAAAACGTGAAAACCAAAAAAAAGCTGGCTCCATAATGGAACCAGCTTTTTTTATTTAAGGGTCTAAATGGAACTGCTTAAAAAACATCGCCCCAAGTTGGCACCACAACTTGCATCAACGGTTTTAACAGTTTGACATTACAAGCAAAGATAGAACCTGAGGTCATAGAGTTATGAGCGCCCGTGTGATCCACCACCACACCGCGTGCTTCGGTCACGATAAGCTCACCCGCTGCGATATCCCAAGGCTTAATAGACATCTCAAAGTAGCCATCAAAACGACCAGCCGCCACATAGCATAAATCAAGTGCCGCTGAACCCAAACGACGAACCTGACCGCCTGCCTCAGATATTTTCTGTAAGCTTTCAAAGTGCTGTTTAGCGTAAGAGATGACTTCACCATTGCGCTTGCGCTCAAGCGGATGACCTGTGGTAAATAAACCACCATCCAGCGTTTTGCGCTCGCTCACATTGATACGGCGCTGATTGAGTCGAGCACCTTTGCCTCGACTGGCAGAGAACATCTCATCACGGACTGGATCATAGATAACGCCGTGTTGGGTGACCCCTTTATGCTGTACCGCGATAGAAACACAGAACTGCGGCACACCATGAACGAAGTTTTTGGTACCATCTAGCGGATCGATAATCCAGCACCAGTCAGCATCTTCGCCACGGCCTTCTTGCATACCAAACTCTTCACCTAAGTATGAGTGATCTGGATAGCTGGCTTTTAGCGTTTCAATAGTAAGCTCTTCACTAAAACGATCAATACGGGTGACCAGTCCATCAAGTCCTTTAGATTCAATATCTAACTCGATTTTGTGGCGGTTTTGATGCGCATATAAAATCTCTTTACCAACTTTTTCAGCAGTACGCGCTGCGATGACGACCATGGGTTCCATAAATAACCTATTTGCTTGATGAATGAATATAAAAAATAGTAAGACCAAATCTGTGCCCACAACCTGCCAATCAGCCGCTGCATCACATCGTACCTACCACACACTGTTGCTATGCGATTTAAAAAACGCGCCTATTAAAACGTTCTTCATAAAATAAGAATCGCATTATACTAAAATTGTTCGAGAAAAACGCAAACCATTACGTACGCAAAACCCGCCACTGTTAAACCAACCGCTGTTTTGGTGGTCATCACAAACTGCCCAAGTTGTAAAAAAGTCAGCACCTACGGCTAGCAGGCGTTCGCTCTCGTCATCGAGCTTTATTTGTTCAAACCAATGCTCGATTTGAACGAGCATTATAACGCTTAAAACATTAAAAATATGGCTTACGACAACAGCTGCTGAAGCTGCATGACCACACCATCGATATCTAGACCACAGTCAGCCATTTGCTCTGCTTGCGAACCATGGGCGATAAATCGATCAGGGATACCAATATTACAGATAGCTGGGCGATTACGCTTGAAGGCAGTCGACTCATTGAGCAAATACTCATTCACCGCGCTACCCGCGCCGCCCATGATCATATGCTCCTCTAATGTCGCGATATGAGTGATGCCTTGCGCCAATAACCTTTCTAACAATGCCGTGTCTAAAGGCTTTACCCAGCGCATATTGACAACATGTACCTGACAACCTACCGCGTCATCATGAGTAAGACTTTCTGCCGCTTGCTGAGCCGTGGCCACCATTGTGCCAAACGCCAACAATGCAAGTTTTTTGGGAGCCGCATCACTACCTAAAATGGCTTCTACGGCTGCCTCACCGATTTTATAAGTGTGGGCAGGCTGCTCAATCACTGCCCCTGTACCAACACCGCGCGGATACCGGACCGCTGTGCAACCTTGATATTCATAGCAAGTATTAAGCAGATGGTAGCACTCGTTCTCATCTTTTGGCGCCGCAATCAGCATGTTGGGCACACAGCGCAAAAATGCAAAATCAAATACGCCAGCGTGGGTGGCGCCGTCTTCACCGACCAAACCTGCGCGATCAATCGCAAACATCACGTCAAGATTTTGTAGTGCCACATCGTGGATTAGTTGGTCGTACCCCCGCTGCAAAAACGTCGAATAAATCGCTACAATCGGCTTAACACCTTGCGTTGCCATGCCAGCTGCCAGCGTGACCGCATGTTGCTCAGCGATGGCCACATCAAAAAAGCGCTCTGGAAAATGACGCGCAAAGTCGGTCATCCCTGAGCCTTCTTCCATGGCAGGAGTAATCGCCAGTAGCTTCTCGTCGTGAGCTGCTTTATCGCATAAAAACTGCCCGAACACTTGTGAGTACTTTAAGGCAGGCTTGCTGCTTGACTGTGACGTTTCTTTGTTCGTACTTTGAGTGTCACACTTAATGTCTACTGGTAATTTGCTGATCGCATGATAGCCGACTGGATCTAACTCTGCGGGCGCAAAGCCTTTGCCTTTTGTGGTATAAATATGGACCAAAACAGGGCCTTTTAGACGCTTAGCAAGGGATAGTACACGCAGTAACTCAGGGATATTATGACCGTCAAATGGACCGAAATAGGTAAAGCCAATCGCTTTGAATAAATTGTCTTCTAGCTGCGGGACATCACGCATCTCTTTATGACGTTTACGGCGATCAAAAGCTTGCATATCTGGGCGATGACACAGAATAGGTTCCCCTTTATCAGAGATATCCACCTGATAACCTGATTCCCAAAGCATGGCTAAATGACGGGAGAAACCACCAATAGAACACGATATCGACATATCATTGTCATTTAAAATGACCAGCAGATCAGCATCTTGCTGCACTGCGTCATTCATGGCTTCAAATGCCATGCCGCCTGTCATCGCACCATCACCAATGATACAAGCAACGGTTTGCGCGCGACCCTGATAACGCAGCGCGAGACTCATGCCTAAACCAGCTGAGATTGAGGTCGATGAGTGGCCAACACCAAACGTATCGTAAACCGACTCTGCCCGCTCAGGAAACGCGGTCAAACCATCCTTAGAGCGGATAGTGCCTAACTGCTCGCGGCGACCTGTCAACACTTTATGCGCATACGCTTGATGTCCAACGTCCCAAACGATCTGGTCGTGCGGCGCCTCCAACAAGTAATGGAGCACAATGGTCAATTCCACCACGCCCAAGTTGGCACCAAAATGACCGCCACTTTGGCCTGCTGAATACAACAAAAAAAGCCGTAGCTCATCAGCCAACACAATCAGCTGAGCTGTTGTAAAGGTATTCAAATCCGCTGGTGCAGCAATACTATCAAGTAAAGGCGTCTGCGGACGCACGCGCGGGATCACAGTATAAGTCTGCTGTAAATTTGACAGCTGGGCAGCAGAATCAAAGGCTGACGCAGATACGGACTGAGGCTGTGGGGAATGAATTGACTGCTGCATAAACCGTACGATACCTACTATTCTGCTGACAAGACGTTGCCGGAGCGCGTAACGCTAACTAAGCCACGTCAATAATATCTACATCGTTATGGATGTAATGGATTATATAATAATTATTTAGACAACTTGTATACACATAGCTGCTATCTGCGCTGCGCCTAAGAGCAAATGTGCCGCCGTAATGGACAGCGAGGCTACAGTGCTCAGACGCTTTAATGCCAAGGGCTGATATTATGCCTTATTATCTTGCATCATTATCAGATGTTAGTGACGACATAGTAATGTAAGGACAAAGACTTGTCACTGTATCCGTCAAAATAGTATGGCATAATAGCATTTTTTTTTAATTATCGCTTCAATCATCGTGCGTCGTTTGTGAACTTTGTGTGTTTTTATCATAAAGACAATCAGCACGCTTGGTTTACGAACCGGTTATACTGACATCACCCTAACTCTAATAATATGGCTAGGATGACATGGCTGCTTTATCACAGCCATAACAGACTCTCTACCGCCACCATTATCGGCTTATGCAGGACATTAATGTCATATCAATTTATCACTAGCGCCAAACTACCGACTCGTCACGGCGAGTTTGATATTCATATCTTTGAAAACGATGCGGGTCAAGAGCATGTGATGCTGACCGTTGGTTTGTCTGTGGCTGAGCAAAATACAGATGCCGCGGCTATATCGAGCCAAAATGCGCCGCCGCTCCAAAAGGACGAGACGCTAGTGGAGCAACCAATCCCCTTGGTTCGTATTCACTCCGAGTGTCTCACTGGCGATGCGTTTAGCTCATTAAAATGCGATTGTGGGCCGCAGCTCAATACAGCGATGCAAGCGATACAAGAGACGGGCTATGGTGCTATTTTGTATTTGCGTCAAGAAGGTCGCGGTATTGGCCTGACCAATAAGATTCGCGCTTATGCCCTGCAAGATCAAGGTCATGATACCTTAGACGCCAACCTCATGTTAGGCTTGCCCGCTGATGCGCGCATTTATGATATGTGCGGGCCCATGCTCGCCCATGTTGGTGTTAAGGCGGTAAAGCTCATTACCAATAATCCTGATAAAGTGGCCTATCTGGCTGAAAATGGTATTGAGGTTGTCGAACGCGTGCCATTATTGGTTGGGGTAAACGATATGAATGCTGAGTATCTCGCAACCAAACGCGACCGTATGGGACATCTCTTGGACAAAAACATCAATACCGCCATACACCTTAATAAATAGATGAATATCTTATGAGTATTCCAAATATGGACAACAAACAAGATTTGCCAGCGGCAGATTCAGTAGCGACACCGACCAATACTGACATCACGCGTGTGCGTGAATTTTTAGTCGATTTGCAGGCGCGTATCTGCCAAGCTCTAGAAGCACAAGAGCGTGACGGTGGCGGTGATGCCAAATTTGTCCCTGATGACTGGGAACGCCCTGAAGGTGGCGGTGGCCGCTCCTGCGTGTTAGCAGACGGCAAAGTGGTGGAAAAAGCGGGCGTGATGTTCAGTCACATTCATGTCCACAACTTGCCTGCTTCAGCCACGGCGCGCCATCCCGATATCGCTGGCCGTAAAGCGCAAGCCATGGGGGTCTCACTGGTTGTCCATCCCAAAAACCCAAACGTTCCTACCAGCCATGCGAATGTGCGTTTGTTCGTAGCAGAAGCTGAGGGCGAAGACCCTATCTGGTGGTTTGGCGGTGGTTTTGATTTGACCCCGTTTTATCCGGTGCTCGAAGACTGTGTTCACTGGCATCAAGTCTGCCATGACCTTTGCGCGCCTTTTGGGGACACTGTTTATCCTGACTTTAAGCAATGGTGTGATGAGTATTTCTACCTGCGTCATCGCGATGAGCAGCGCGGTATTGGCGGCTTGTTTTATGATGATGTCAATACTGACAGTCGCGGCTGGGATTTTGAGACGTGCTTTGACTTTATGCAGGCGGTTGGTAACGGTTACCTTGACGGTATCATGCCAATTTTCGAGCAGCGTAAAGACACGCCTTATACCGAAGAGCAACGTGAATTTCAGCTGTATCGCCGTGGCCGCTATGTTGAATACAACCTTGTCTACGACCGTGGCACTTTATTTGGACTCCAAAGCAATGGCCGTATTGAGTCTATCCTCGTCAGTATGCCGCCGCTTGCCAGCTGGCACTATCGCTTTGAGCCTGCTGAAGGGACACCTGAGTTTGAATTGACTGCTTATTATCTAAAACCCCGTGATTGGTTAGCCCTATAGTTTTTTATACACCATAAAATCTATCATTTTTAGAGAATGCCTATTTAGAAAGTGCCTGTTTAGAGAATGCCTTTTTAGAGAATGCTCATAAGGTCAGCCATCGTAGCTGGCCTTATTTATGTCAGCCTTTTAATCTAAAATAGGGAGATCTGAAACGATACACCTTATCGTTACCTTAAATATTACGATGATATAACAACTATACTAACTACCTTGATGTAGATAACCGTTACAATAGAATTTATTTTTAGCAAAACCCGTTAGAAGCGAGTGCGCTTCCAAATGTTTGTTAGGCAGCGTTTTTTATAATAAGACTTTACCATTAGGCCAGCGTCTGCAAACGCCCCTACTATTAGCCAAATTTAAAGGAGTAATTCATATGGCACAGATCCACACCAACAAATCATTGAAATCTATCTTCGGCATCACCTTGATGGCCGCCGCCTTAGGGATGACAGCTTGTAGCAGCCCCACCGACCCTGACGTAAAAGCCCGTCAAGACAGCATGAAAAGCTGGGGTGATGCGATGGGCGTTATGGGTGATATGGCTAAAGCACCTGATACCTTTGATGCCGAAGTGTTTCAAGAGCAAGCTGCATTCTTAGCAGACGACGCCGCCACTCCTTGGAGTCATTTTGCCAACCAAGAAGCAGCCGGCAACGCCACTGAAGCCGTTTGGTCTAATGTCGATGGTTTCCGTGCTGAAGCAGAAAACTTCGAAAAAGTAACCGCTGAACTAAACGCCGCTGCACAAACAGCCACTAGTATTGAGGACGTCATGCCTGCCTTCAGTCAAGTTGGTGAAAGCTGCAAATCCTGTCACACAGAATTTAGAGTAAAGAATGACTAAATAGCCTTGTTTTTACTTTATAAAAAAACCGCCACGTCACTTGATATGGTGGTTTTTTAATCTTTGAGAAACGCTAAAGAACGAAAAGCCGCTTACTCTAGAAGCACTGCATGCGCTAAAGTATGATATCCCGTGACATGCGCAGCCTAGGTTTCATCCACGGCAAATAGGACATTGCGTACCACCGAGCGGGAATCTGCCGATCCGCCAAGCGAGCCTGACAGTATCCCAACGGACGCTAGAAAGGCGGCCAGCCGCATATATGGGCCGCGAAAGAGGCGCCATCCTTATCAGAGGTCCAGGTACTCATCAACGGATCTGGAAACACGAACACCACCACCCCGTACATCAGCACACCAAACATCAGAAACAGACAAATCAAGGTCAGCACCAGTGCTAGGTAAGTGGCCCCAGCCGTGACCACCGAGCTCTCCGATGTCTGTCCTCGCCGCGTCGAGATCAGCCGGAAGGAAAAAGCGCGGTAGAGCACAAAGGTGGCCGTCAGAAAACTGGCAAATACGAAGACTGCCAATTGGCCATAGGACACCGATGCCGCAAAATCCCAAGTCTCCCCGCCAAAGATAAGCACAATGATCACTGAGAGCGCCGTGGCAATCATGGTTGGCAGCTTGGTAGCAATGCGTGCCGGATTGGCCCGGATGGCACCGCGAAGAATACGGGGAAGGTTACCTAGGGTGTGTCGTCCAATAAAAGCGAGTTTGCTGCTCTCAGAATAGCGATCATTGGCTTCTCTCGGCAAGTTTTCAACCATTTTCTGATGTTGTAACTCGGTGAAATGCTGCATGGTGTCGAGGTCATCAGGCACCTGTACGCGGGCGAGATAGTTGGTCGAACCTTGCACGTAGTCTAGGTTCAGTAGGCGCCCGAAGCAATGTAGCATCAGGGTCGTCAGGCGCTTAGTACGGATTTCCTGCTGCGGAAGCTCGTCTTCTCCGTAGGCGATCAATCGGCGCGTGGAGATCACGGCCACATTCGTGAGCTGGGATGGCAGCGCGAGAAGATAGGACATCGACGCGGCGGCAATCTCCACGTCCGTAATGATGAGCAAAAAGGCCAGTTTGCGTTCGGTTTTCTCGTTGATGCCGATTTGTATAAAATCGAGAGCCTGATAGCCGTTCTCCTCGGCGGTCAGGCTGGGTCCTGCGAACGAAAACGACTCCACCTGAATGTCCAGCTTCTGCTGGATGATCTGGTTGAATTCGACCGTAGCAGCCTTGGTCAGAGCCTCCAAGGCACCATCACTTTTCTTTCCGGCTACGTCGAGTTGCATAATGCCAAGGGCAATATTTCTTTCGGGCATGGTCAAAGTGGCCTTAACGTAAGCAAACTATTCTGCTGATTGATTGACATCGACAGCGTGCTGTTCATTCAATTTTTTGACGATGGATTTTACCGAAGGATCACCAAGATCCAAAGTGCGTATAGGAAAGGGAATGTTAATGCCCGCCTCATCTAGCGCGTTTTTAATTTGTACCATCACTTCGTGGATAGAAGCGACTTTGTGCGCCTGCGTGCCATCATCAATAAACCAGCGCACCATCAAATCAATAGAAGAGTCACCAAACCCTGTGGCAATCACGCTGGGGGCTTGATGCGTAGACACCGTTGCCGCTTTGCCAAGCGCTGCGAGAATCTTCGATTTCGCTGTTTCAATATCATCTTCGTAGCCAATGCCTACCGCCACTTGCAGACGGCGCTGCTTATACGCCGTGTTGACAGTCAAGGCCGAGGTGTACAAGTCGGAGTTTGGAATGACCACTTGCCTGCCATCATAAGTTCTGATGGTGGTCGCGCGAATCTTGATGTCTTCAACTGTCCCTTCGTAGTCGCCTGAAATGATCTGATCGCCAATACGAAACGGTTCTGACAACAGGAGCAAAATACCAGAGAGCAAGTTTTGAAAAATATCTTTGAAAGCAAAACCAATGGCAACAGAACCAATGCCTAGCGCCCCAATCAGCTTAGCTGGCGTAAAACCCGGTATGGCAACCACCATCGCAATCATAAAGCCGATGAATAATATCAGGGCGCCGCCGACCCGCTGAAAGACCTTGACCAGATTTTGATGACGCACACGCGCGCCTAAAAATTTGTGCACGACTTTTTTAAATAAAAGGGACAACAGCCAAAAAATACCCAGCACAATGAGGGCTGCCACAAAATAAGGGATACGCTCGATAAAGCCACTCGCCAGATCCTGGGTGGTGTAGACCACTTGTTGATAAATGGTCATACCATCGGCTAACGTATTCGATAGGCGGCTCACGTCAGGGGTGGGCATAAACGAGGTACTCCTACAGCTAGGTTAGCGCGTGTTTATAAACAAAGGGCGTGATGGCTGAACAGGTGAGTGCTGAGCAGTTCATGAATAACCCGCCATTTAGCCCATCAAATCGGCTTGTACAATCTCAATCCAATAGCCATCAACGTCTTTGATGAATGCAATGTTTTTCATACTGCCATCTTCTGGACGTTTTTTAAACTCGACCTCGTTTTTGTCAAACCAAGCAACAGCCTCATCTAGGCTCGGCACACTAAAACAGATGTGACCAAAACCTTGGGGTTCTTGGTTGCCATCATGATAGCTAAAGTCCGCTTTTGTTTCGGTACCATAGTTATGCGTCAACTCCAAGATACCGCGCTGACGAAACGCAAAAATTTCCAAGTCATCACCAGCAGGCAGACTTTCACGCTCACTCTCGGTAAGCTTGGCTAAAAAGTATAAATCAAACCCCATATCAGGGAATTTTTTTACCGCCAGCAAAGTCATGCCAAGAACACCCGTATAAAACGCCAATGATTTGGCCGGATCTTTTACCCGTAGCATGGTGTGATTAAACGTAAAGCCTGTCGTCTGAGCTGAGATGGGCTGTACGCCATCTGTGTTTACGCTGCTCGCAGGCTGAGCTATATTTGAGTCATTATTGTTATGGTTAGATGATAAGTTAGACATAATTATCCTAATGTGTTTCAGAAAATAAAGTGGCAAACAGACGCCCCGCAGTGGTAGTGACGCGACTGCCCCTCTCATCATAATAAAAATTTGTGAAAGGATTGAGAGGTTTTTGTAAGAGCGTATGCGCCATTTAAAATACGAGTTAGCTGTCTAAAAACCTTACTTTTCCTGTCTCTAGATCATACTCTGCCCCAACGACGAGCAATTGACCACTATTGGTTAAGTCCTCTAACGCCCGTGAGCCATGCTTGAGCTGGCTCACTGACATGCGCACGTTGGCACGGATAGCGCGATCGACCAACTCGTCGGCATCGACGTCTTGACCATTGGCGGTCGCCAGCTCGTGCAAGTTATAAACGCTTGGGCGAATGCGGTCAACGATTGACTGCAAATTGGGAGAATAGTTTTGCTCAGGATTGATCAGTGTTTCGACGCAAGCCGTTACCGCACCGCAATGTGAATGTCCAAGCACGACCACCAGCTTGGTACCAAATGTTTCGGCGGCAAACTCAACTGAGCCAATCTGTGATGGCGCAACCACATTGCCCGCGACCCGAATGACAAACAAATCACCCAACCCTTGATCGAAGACAATCTCAACGGGGACCCGAGCATCTGAGCAGCCTAAAATAATGGCGAGTGGGTCTTGCTTACTGACCAATTCAGGGCGTTTTTGCATGAGCGGATCAGCATTGGTCAAGCTATCCACATATCGCTCATTGCCTTCTTTTAGCATGGCTAGGGCTTCTTGACCTGTTTTTGGGCGTTTATCATTGGGCATAGGACATCCTTTATCATCAATAATGTTAGAGTTATAAGCTGCTTTACATCTGTTTATTCAAATACAGGTTGGCTGCACAATTTGTGAGCCCCTATTCAGCGAGCCATTGTTCAGCCAGCAGACTCATGATCTTTGTCTGCCATAAAGGGATTGTATAGGAATAAAGGCGAAAAAATGATAAAAAATTTTGTTTTAATGTCGTTACACCAAGGCAATTATGACCAGCCGCACAAGTTTATAAAACGGCAAGCCATCATTAAAAATAGGTCTGTGCGCCCAAAACACGCATAGGCCACCAAAAATCACAAGCTAAGACTCATAGATAAATAGACCTTAGCAACTTAATGGAGCTGGACGCATAACATTAACGAAGTTGCACTGATTTGTAGCAAGGGTTTGTTATAATACGCGGCGACCAGACTAGGTTTACATTCAGAGCTTATACCCATACCAAGCCACCTTGATGACAGTGCCCCAGATAAATAACTGTACTGAGATGTTGGATGCTGAGGAACACATACTATGACCAATTCACCTCCAACTGCGCATAGAAACTCTGTGTCGCCTGACGATGACAAGGTGCTACTGCAACTGACTGGTCTAAAAAAAACCTATGATCAAACTGAAGTACTAAAAGACATCAACCTTGATATCAAGCATGGTGAATTTTTGACCCTGCTTGGCCCATCAGGCTGCGGTAAAACCACCTTACTGCGCTTAATCGCTGGCTTTGAGCAACCAAACGCGGGCGCCATATATTTAGATGGTGTGCAGATGGCAGGCTTGCCAGCCGATAAGCGTCCGGTCAATACGGTGTTTCAGCAGTATGCCCTGTTTCCACACATGACTGTCGCGCAAAACGTCGCTTACGGGTTGAAACTCAAAAAAGTGCCTAAAGACGAGATTAACACTCGCGTGCGCGAGATGCTCGCCATGGTGCAATTAGAGCATTTGGCCAATCGTAAGCCGCAAGATTTATCGGGTGGGCAGCAGCAGCGCGTGGCGATTGCACGCGCGGTGATTAATCGTCCTAAATTGTTATTGCTTGATGAGCCGCTATCGGCACTCGATCACAAACTGCGTTTGCAAATGCAATCAGAGCTTAAACGCCTGCAACGTGAGCTGGGCATTACTTTTGTCTTTGTCACTCATGACCAAGAAGAAGCGCTCTCCATGTCAGATCGCATTGCCGTGATGAAAGACGGCACGTTTCAACAAATCGGTACGCCGATTGAAATCTATGAAACCCCTGCCAATTTGTTTACCGCTAAATTCATCGGTGAGACCAACCTCTTTAAAGCAGAGGTTCAAGGTGTCTACCCTGAGCAGCCAGACCGTGATGGCAATGTAACCAATGGTCGTATCGAGGTTGAAGTCTGTGAAGCGCAAGCACAAGATGGCCCAACGGCCTTACGTAATTTGCGTCGCCCTAATTTTGCGAACGATGTGCAAGTTGGCGATATCGTCAATTTACTCCTCCGCCCTGAAGATTTGCGGATTTATGATCCCAAAGACACGGCTCATAGTGGCCTACTAGGCCGTGTCATCGAAAGCAACTATAAAGGCAGCACCTTAGATTCGATCATTGAGCTGGCCAACGGTCATGTGATCAAAGCCTCTGAATTCTTTGATGAGGATGATCCAAGCTTTGATTATAAATTGTATGAGGCGGTTAAAGTCGCTTGGGTTGATGGCTGGGAGTGGGTATTGCCCGAAGAAGACGGAGCGATAAAAAGTAGAACGGCGCAAAATGTGACGGCACAAAAGGATGGCAGCTGATGGCACGTAATAGCTTAGGCAGTAAAAGCCCTTTTCGTACTGCCACCCTTTGGCTGATTTGGGGTTGGTTGCTGATATTTGCGCTGTTGCCCAATATTTTGGTGATCGCTGTCAGTTTTTTGACCCCTGATAGCAGTGCTTTTATTAGCTTGCCTGTCAGCATTGATAGCTACGTGCGCATGCTTGACCCGCTGTATTTTGAGGTGTTTGTCCATTCGTTATGGATGGCAAGTATCACGACGGTTATTTGCTTGTTGCTTGGTTACCCTTTTGCTTGGCTAGTTTCCAAGGCAAAAGTGCGCTGGCAACCGCTGCTCATGATGCTTTTGATCCTACCATTTTGGACCAATTCTTTGGTACGAACTTATGCGCTCAAACTGCTGTTTGCCAATAATGGTTTGATCAATAAATCTTTGTTAGCGATCGGGGTGATCGATGCGCCTATAGATATTTTATATACTCAAGGGGCAGTGATTGCCGGACTCACCTATTTGCTGTTCCCTTTTATGGTACTGCCGTTGTATGCGGTGTTTACGGACTTGCGCAACGACATGCTGCTGGCCTCACAAGATTTGGGCGCTTCAAAGACGCAGACCTTTTGGCATGTGGTACTACCATTAACGACGCCTGGTATCATTTCAGGCGTACTTTTAGTGTTATTGCCAGCGATGGGCATGTTCTATGTGGCCGATATTTTAGGCGGTTCACGCAATCTGTTGGTGGGTAATATTATCAAAAACCAATTTTTGGATGCGCGCGATTGGCCGTTTGGGGCCGCCGCCAGCGTGTTACTGACACTGGCGATGGCCGTATTGTTACTCGCCTACCGTGCCAGTAGTCGCCGTATTGGCAAAACTGATTTTAACGAGGTGGCCTAATGTCCAATAATCCACTGAACCATTCCTTAAGTAGCGCCCCGACCAAACCTAAACGCACTATCAAGATTGGCAGTATCGCGGCTAAAGGCTATCTTGGCCTGATTTACGCCTTGCTCTACCTGCCCATCCTTGTCTTGGTGGTC
The DNA here is from genome assembly GCF_002366815.1 of Psychrobacter sp. UBA3068. Taxonomy (NCBI): domain Bacteria; kingdom Pseudomonadati; phylum Pseudomonadota; class Gammaproteobacteria; order Moraxellales; family Moraxellaceae; genus Psychrobacter; species Psychrobacter sp. UBA3068. Next base: position 27,019 of record NZ_DFBY01000042.1, read on the forward strand.
ATGTCATTTAATCAGTCAAAAATCGGCTACAACTGGGGCGGTTTTAGCTTAAAGTGGTATGAGTCGCTGTTTAACAACCAAGCCATGCTCGATGCGTTTTGGCATTCGATTGTATTGGGACTGGTCGCTGCGACCGTCTCAACCTTAATAGGGACGCTTACTGCGCTTGCCCTACATCGCTACAAGTTTCGCGGCAAAGGACTATTGAACGGATTGCTCTTTGTGTTGATGATGTCGCCTGAGATCGTCCTTGCTATCTCATTGTTGGCGTTATTTTTATTGATTGGTCTGCAACTAGGCTTTGTCTCGCTGCTATTGGCGCACATTACTTTTTGCCTACCCTTTGTGGTTATCACGGTCTTTGCACGCTTGAGTAGCTTAGATGAGCGTCTTTTGGAGGCCGCACGTGACTTGGGCGCCAATGAATCAACGATGGTACGTACGGTACTTATTCCCGTTATTTTGCCTGCGGTGATGGCAGGTTGGTTGCTCGCCTTTACCTTGTCGCTGGATGATGTGGTGGTTTCAACCTTTGTTACTGGTCCCAGTTATGAGATTTTACCCCTGCGTATTTACTCTATGGTCAGGGTCGGACTCAAACCCGAGGTCAACGCCATCGGTACGCTGCTACTAGTGGCTTCCTTGGTATTGGTCATCATCTCACAGCTCCTGTTACGTCGGCGCTAACTGTCTTTTGTTTATTAATCATAAGCTTTGAGTGAAAGTCAGCGCTATATTTATTATAATGAATTTTTCTCACTTTAGCGGTCAGGTAATACTATGCTCGAGCTCCGCCACCTCAATACTTTAACCGCGCTACGGGCGCACGGTTCATTAGCGGCAGCGGCTGATGAGCTACACGTCACGGCCTCTGCCGTCTCGCATCAGCTAAAAGAGCTGGAGAACTATTACGATATCAGCTTGGTAAACCGCCGCACCCGCCCGCTCACTTTTACGCCAGCGGGCAAAACGGTACTGGCCTTGGCGGATAGCATCATGCCGCAAGTTACCCGTACTAAATCTAATCTTAAACGCTTAGCGCATGGTCAAGCAGGCAGGTTACGCCTAGCTTCTGAGTGTCACAGTTGTTTTGATTGGCTGATGCCGATACTAAACCAGTATCGCCGTGAATGGTCAGATGTAGAGCTAGACTTTGCCACCGGTTTTGAACCCGAACCGCATCATTTATTAATGGAAGGTGATATTGATTTACTGATTACCACCAGTGACTTACCGATAGAGGGAATCAGTTACCAGCCGTTGTTTGAATATGAAAGCCGCTTAGTGCTGTCACCAACCCATGATTTAGCGGCGCAGGACTTTATTGCACCGAAGGACTTGTGTGATGAGACCTTGATTGCTTATCCAGTAGAAGCCAAGCGCCTTGATATTATTGCCAACTTTATGACACCAGCGCAGGTAAGCTTTGAGCGTGTGCGTACGACTGAGTTGACAGCGATGCTGATTCAGCTCGTCGCTAGTGAGCGCGGCGTGGCAGCACTACCTGATTGGGTGGTGGCTGAATATGAGAAAAAAGGCTGGGTGGTCTCACGTCCATTAGGTAGTGGCGTGTATTGTCAGCTGTATGCAGCGACGCGCACGTCTAGTCAAGAGACGGCTTATATGCAAGGATTTGCAAGTTTGTTAGAAGGGATTGTAAAGCCGTTGTAAGACAACATTTTTTAGCTAAGTAACGCTAAATACTTTCTTATACCATGGTTCCCTAGTGAGGACTTGAATCTTTGGCTGTGAGCTAATGGTATTAAGGTTTCAACTTGCTGAGATAGCCACAGTGTACTTCATGATGTACTTACCATAGATATTCTATCTATGATCGGTGCGCTAGTGAGGACTTGAAGAGACCATCCCAGATTCTGTGTAACTGACGTTTAGATTAAATACTTACACAAAATTTAGGAAGGTCTCAAAGCGCCAACTTATCCTTATATTCACACATACCTTTTAATGCATTATCGATTAACGTTTTCATCTTAGACAGTTCTGAAATTTTAATTTCTAGCTGTTTGTTTTTTTCTAGAAGCTTTTCACCCATTTGTGATTGCGTCAGGTTGTTTGAATACAATAGCTCTGTTAGCTCTCTAATCTCTTTTAAGGTGAAACCTAACTCCTTCGCCATAATAATCATATTGAGCTGTTCCACAATCCTGTTATCGTAATCTCTATAACCATTAGATTTTCTAGATGGTGACGAAATTAATCCTTCCCTTTCGTAAAAACGGATCGTATCTCTGCTTAGTCCGACTGTTTCAGTTAATTCTTTTATATTCATTATCGAGCACCCTCAATTAACGCTTGACTATGGAGTAATGTCCATAGTGTATAGTAGGCGTTAATTAACAACAAGTAGGTTCTTTTATGGATATAAATATTCTGACGGACGACAACGTCGAGCTGCGTGCAACCCTCTATAAAGCGAATAACCCTAAGGCCGTTGTTCTAATAAATCCAGGAACCGCTACTAAAACTTCTTATTATTTGCCGTTTGCTAAATACTTAAGAGAGCATGGTTTTCATGTCATTCTTTGGAACTATAGAGGTTTTTGCGATTCTAAAATAAGTCATCTAAAGGAGTGTCATTATCAGTATTCTGATATTGGGCGCTATGACATTCCAGCTGCCATCGATACAGCTAAGCGCCTATTTAAGGATTTACCCTTGTATTGTGTGGGTCATAGCGCTGGAGGTCAACAAGTTGGCCTTGCTCATAATGCTGATCAATTGGATGCTTTAATCGCAGTGGCTGTCTCAGCAGGATACTTTAGCTATATGCCGCTTCGCTATCGCCTTAAAGCCAATTTCTTTTTTCGTTTTTTAGCACCGCTTAGTAATAAAGTCTTTAATTATGTGCCGGCTAAAAGCTTCAAACTCATGGAAGATTTGCCAGCTGGTTTTACAGAGGAATGGGGTGCTTGGTGCCGAGAAAAAGAGCTGTTTTTCTCAGATAAATTCTATGGGAAAACCATTCCCCTTGGTACTTACAAAAATTTTAATGTGCCAACTTTCGTCTTCACTGCCGATGATGATGAAATCTGTACTGAACGCAACCTGCATAATTTTTGGAAAAATGTGACCAGCGATCGACCTATCACTTTTAAACGCTATAGCATTGGCAGGAGCTCAGACCAATCAGTTGGACATTTTGGCTACTTTAGAAGTAAAAACACTCATATTTGGCAAGATATTTTAGAGACGATCAACAAGGTACATCATGATAAACCGTTACAATCACTATAAAACCCTGATTTTCATTGTATTACTTAATGTGTTTTCGAGCATTTTACACTATGTTCATAATGTGATTCATTTCGATCACTATCCTGAGCCTGATTGGTTATCTCCTCAGCTTGTAGATGCCTTCTGGTTCGTCATGACACCAATTGGTATCTATGGCCTGATTGTGGCTGTCAAAAGCCAGATGACCAAAGGACGTTGGTGGCTTTATTTGTACGCCTTAATGGGGTTGTTGTCGTTACTGCACTACAACATAGAGACTGATAATATCATGACTGTTACCATGCACAGTCTTATCTGGTTTCAAGCAATTTGTGCCTTTTGGTTAATCGCCTATGTAACGATGTACTTTAAAAATAAAAGTGGGCATTAAGAGTACTAATTGGTGAAACTTTAGCCTTTATAAAAATAGCCTAACCTCTTATTTATCGTTTTAAGGAATTGAAAATGAATGTCGAAGAAACAATAGCAACATGGGAAGCAGAAGAAGCACGTATTAGAGAAAAGCTAGGTAACGCTGATGTTATTCCATTATCAGACTTAACCACTCGCAGTGGTATGGATATTTTTAATGCTATGTTTGCAGGAGAGCTGCCTCATCCTCCTATTGGTCTGACACTTGACTACACTCCTATCCATATGGAAAAAGGTATTGCCGTTTTTCAAGGGCGGCCAAAGCGTCATCATTACAACCCATTGGGTACAGTCCACGGCGGCTGGTTCTGCACGCTTTTAGATTCCGCTGTTGGCTGCGCTGTCCATACCCTTTTGCCAGCAGGAAAAACCTATACAACGTTAGAGATAAAAGTAAATATGGTGCGAGCTTTGACAGTGGCAACACCTTTAGTACGGGCTGAAGGCAAAGTCATTCATGCTGGTCGGAGAACAGCGACTGCTGAAGGCAAAATTGTAGGGCCTGATGGCAAATTATATGCCCATGCCACCACAACCTGCATCATTCTTGATGTTTAGATAAAATTTTTGATCGTTAATAGCTTTTAAACCAAAGAAAAATGCTAAGAATATAATGGATATTATATGGGTATACCCCAACGGAACCACCCAAACAGACCTAATAAAGCAAAAATAGACCACTTAAAATAGACTGCTACAATGGAACTACTTAAATCAGACTACTAAGTAAATAATTCTATCGAAGGCTAAAAAACCAGCTTAAAAAAGTAAAAACCAAGCGCTGTCGCCAGTAATGTCAGTCCAACATGCAGCCCTATCAGCGCTAACCCTGCCAGCAGTCGTCCATCATGAATAAAACCAAATACCTCTGCGCTGAACGTGCTAAAGGTGGTCAGTCCGCCCAAAAAACCGGTAATCACAAACACGCGTACATTGTCAGACAGACCACTTCCCATACGCTCAAACCACACCAATGCCAGTCCGATCAGTAGTCCACCCAACACATTAGCGCCCAAGGTACCAAGCGGTATCCAACTGTGCACAGGATTAAAACGTGATAGCCACGCGCGCAGGCAGGCACCAAACGCTGCTCCTAAACCGATGGCGAACCACTGCATAAACGATCCTTACGTTAGCAAGATATTAATGGACACATGTTCAAAAAAAACCATTACACCGCCGGCAGCTCAGTCATGGGCCAACGCGGCACGCAGCTGACCGCCAAATCATCAGCCTGTCCCGCTTGCAGGCGCTCATAACCGGCATAGGCAATCATCGCGCCATTATCGGTACATAAAGCAGGCGGCGCATAATGAACCGTGGCATTGATCTTGGCAAGCTCGGCTTCTAATGTTTCGCGCAAATGGGTGTTGGCACTAACGCCACCTGCAATCACCAGTCGGCTCATCTCTGCTTGCTTTAACGCTTTGACGCATTTTTTTACTAGCGTGTCGACCACAGCATGCTGAAAACTGGCGGCGATATCGGCGCGGACTTGTGGATTACTGTCGGAGCCACTCCCTGAACCTTCAGTGTCTTTAATCAGGTTATGCACGGCCGTTTTCATACCACTAAAGGAAAAATCCAAGCCGCGATGTAGCATCGGACGCGGCAAATCATAAGCGCTGGGATCACCATTTTCGGCCAATTTGGCAATGTTAGGGCCACCAGGATAGGGCAAGTTCAGCATTTTGGCGGCTTTGTCAAAGCACTCACCTGCAGCGTCATCTATCGATTCCCCCAGTATTTCATACTGCCCAACCCCGCGAGCGGCGATGAGCAATGTATGGCCACCTGACACCAATAACGAGACAAAAGGGAACGCTGGTGGATTGGCGCCCATCAGCGGTGCAAGCAGATGCCCTTCCATATGATGGACACCAATCGCTGGGATACCTAAGCCATAGGCCAAGCTGCGCCCAAACAATGCCCCTGTCATCAAGGCACCAATAAGGCCAGGGCCCTTGGTGTAAGCGACCGCATCAATCTCGTCCTTACTGATATCGCATTGTGCCAAAAGCTCATTAAATAAAGGCACAAGCTTACGAATGTGGTCGCGACTGGCAAGCTCAGGCACCACGCCACCATAAAGCGCATGCAGCTCTATTTGTGAGTACAGCACTTGCCCGAGCAGACCTTGATTGTCGCTGTCTATTTGCTCACTATCAAAAATCGCTAACCCTGTCTCATCACAAGATGTCTCTAAACCTAATACCTTCATACTGTTGCCTTTATATCGTTTTTTGCCGCGTTTTTTTGTTTTATACGTTTCAAGAAATGTCAGCAGCAGGAGCAAAAATGTCAGTTCGACACTTAGTGGGCTAAATGCGTTTGACTCAGCTCATCACATTTTTGAGATTGGTATCAATAAAAAACGGGCATAAAAAAACCGTCATTGTCAGTCACAATGACGGTCATTTTAGCAAATTTCAATGCCTGATATACTCTATATATACCGTCTCAGCTTACTGACGCTAGCATGTAGTCAACAGCGGCTTTTACTTGCGCTTCGCTGACACCATTTACGGCTTGTGCTGGCATTTTGTTAAAGCCTTTAGCCGAGTGCATGTACAGTGTCTCTTTGTCTTTGGTTAAACGAGCACTCCACGCCGCTGTGTCTCCATATTTTGGCGCATTAAGCAAACCGGCTTCGTGGCAGACCTTGCAGTTTGACTCATACAGTTTAGCGCCTGCATCAGCGGCCAAGACTTCAGGCTCAGCAGTCACTTCTTGCGCAGCCTTTGCGTCAGTAGCCGTTACCTCAGTATCAGTTATCTCAGTAGATTCTGCCTCAGCGATAGGCTCAGGCGTAACCACTTCAACCTCAGCTACGGGCACCTCTTCTACCACAGCGGTGGTTTCGGCAGGCTCATTGACCGCAGCAGAGTCCTCCACCGCTTCGTTATCACCACTGCAAGCACTTAGCACCAACAGGGCGCTTACGCCAATAGCAGATAAAGTAAGTTTATTCACACGCTGTTGTTTATACTTCATGATCACACCTCTACTCGATATTTCATGGGGATGGCGGCTCATGACAGCACAGAACCTCATCACTCTTACCTACCACTTGCCAGCGCTAACCACCGTTAACTGACGACTTATTCAGCCAGCAAGCGCTTATTGAGGCGCCGCACTACTAGTGGCTGCCGTCTCGGCACTATCAGAACCTGCACCCGCCGCACCCGCCGCACCCGCATTGTCAGTAGCAGCCGTTTCTGTCATATCAGCGCCAGTCGTTTCCGCTTCAGTTGTTGTTGCATCAGTTGTTGCTGTTTCGGCCGTTGCCGCGCCCTCTACTGCTGCGGCATCTGTTTCAGCAGCTGGCATCGGAGCTGTTTCTGGAAAATCTATGTCTTCAGCTGGCGGCGCATTTTTGATAGCCAGTGCAGCAGCTTCATCCACGCGATCTTTTGCCAATACTTCGTGTGAGTCATGCTCGTTTTCGCCACCACAAGCGCTAACGCTCACACCCAAAGCGACGATAAATGCTGTGCTTAACGCCGTGTTTAGTACTGTTTTTCTCATTCCAACATCCTCAATAAAATGCCTATAAAACGGGTAATGTGCTTAGTATTCCATACAAATTATCATAGCATAAACTCCGCCCAAACCGTTATAGACAGTAGGGGTTTTTTATTCACACCATACAGCGCTTTTTGGGTCACTGTGCTACCGCTTTTATTACATTGCTGCCCCATAAGTTTGAAACATGCTTATCAGGAGTGCCTGTCTGTCAACACGTCTATTTCATGATGCGATGAATTGATGGGGCACTCTGCAACTTAATGATAAATAGGGATTAATGCGCTAAAATCATTGACTTTGTTGATATTTTTTATTAAAATACCTGCCCTTGTGCTCCTGCGCAATATTATCCTAGTTTGAGCTGATGCCAGTAATCTTGAGATATTACGGCTAAATACTAATACACAGCCAAACTAATGCCTTTGTATCTCATCCTAATCGAGGAGTCTTCATGCCTGCAGTTAAGGTTAAAGAAAACGAACCAGTTGATATCGCTATCCGTCGTTTCAAGCGCGCTTGTGAAAAAGCTGGTGTATTATCAGACGTGCGTAAGCGTGAGTTTTATGAAAAACCAACGCAAGTACGTAAGCGTAAAAAAGCTGCTGCTGTAAAGCGTTATAAGAAAAAGTTACAACGCGAAACTATTCGTACCACTCGTATGTACTAATCGATAATACGATTAGTTAAGTACAAGCGCTACATTAACGCCACTGTTATCCATCGATATCAGTGGCGTTTTTTATGCTACAATTTTTATTATTATTGCTGACACATGCTTTTATGAGAGTCCGCATCAGCAGGCTTTCACCTTAACATTGAACGAATAGCGTTTCACCCATAAAACTTAACGTACAAGGATAATAACCGTGAGCCAACTCAAACAGACTTTATCAGACAATATTAAAACTTCTATGAAAGCTCGTGAGCTTGAGCGGGTTAAAGTCTTGCGCAATGTGCAATCGGTCGTCAAACAAATTGAGATTGACCGTCAAACAGAACTTGATGATGCCCAAGTACTAGAAGTGTTACAAAAGCAGCTAAAACAGCGTCAAGAATCGCTCACTATTTTTACAGAAAATGGCCGCGATGACTTAGCGACCAAAGAGCAGTTTGAGATTGATATCATCAATGAGTTTATGCCAAAACAAATGAGTGATGATGAAATTAGTGCATTAGTCAACGCTGAGATCGCTGAACAGGGTGCGACCTCAATGCGTGACATGGGTAGCGTGATGGGTGTGCTAAAGACCAAAACCGCTGGCCGTGCGGATCCTGCGTTAATCTCTAAACTGGTTAAAGAGGCGCTACAGGGCTAATCGTTTTTTGTGGCGTCATAAATGCTGCATCGATCGCCACCCCCTAAGACAGTGCTTTAAAACCAATCGCCTATCAAAAAAAGCAACCGTCTGTCGAAAAAAGCAACCGCCTAAGGCTCAAAGTCTTTGGCGGTTTTTACCGCCTTGATTTCTGCATTAATATTGGCCAATAGCGGACGCGCACTGCTGGCTTGTGCGGTATTTTGCAGTTTCTCTGTCAGTTGTTTGGCTTGGGTGAGTGAGGTAAGCGCACGATCAAAACGACCACTCCATAGCTGATCATGACTGCGATAGCGTAATGCGTTGATGGTTGCAATCTTGGCCAATTGTGGTGATGTCGTGGTTTTGGCAAGCTTTTCATTGGCCAGTTGTAGACTCTGCCACGCGTAACGATCGCTTGGTTGCTGCTCAGTCAACGGTTTGAGCAACGCTTGCGCTTTCACAGGTTGGTTACTGTTGGTGAGTGCTTCCGCCAAATAAAGGCGCAGGTCACGACGCTCAGGATACAGGCGCTGCTGGCTCTCTAAAATATCAGCGGCCTGTGTCCACCTGCCTTGTTCACTTAAAATCTGACTGTGGGTAATCGATAGCAAAGGCTCTAATCCCTGACGCCGCGCCGCTGGCCACGCTTTAATGTCAGCCAATATCTCGTCGGCGTCTTCAAAGCGCTGCTGCTCACCATACCAGTGCATCAAGGCCAGTTTGGCACCAACGCTATTTTTCGCCGCGGTCGTTAATACTGTCTCAGAGGCGTGCTGACCCGTACTTTGTACGCGCCAATAAAGCAGATCAAATAACGTCTGATAACGTTGCTGCTGGTTTAGTGATAATGAGGGATAGTGCTGCGCGCGACTTTGCGATTCACTCAGTCGCTCATTACTGAGTGGATGCGACCGTACAAAGCTTGGTAAAAATCGATTCTCAACTTGATTGAGCTGGCTTTGTTGATTCATCGTGGCAAAAAACCGTGGCATGGCTCTTGGGTCATAACCCGCTTGGGTCATGATTTGCATCCCTACTCGATCCGCCTCACGCTCATTGCTACGACTAAAAGCCATACTACTGTTCATCGTTGCAGTTTGGCTACCCATCATTACCGCCGCCGCCGCATCACTATCGACAGCTGACGCTGCAATCGCGGCCAGCATACCGCCTATCTGCATCAGTAACGCTTTTTTACGTTCATCTGCCCCATTCTCATAGTGATGTTGGCTGATGTGAGCGACCTCATGCGCCACGACACTGGCAAGCTCATCCATGCTACTGGCGGCCAAGATCGTCCCTGTATTGAGACCAATGACGCCGCCTGGGGCTGCAAAGGCATTGATACTCGGACTGTCAATAATAACCAAACCCATTGGTGCTTGTTGCCGTGCTTGTGCATTCAGCCGCCACGTCATGTCTTTCACGGTTTCATGAATCCAAGGGTCATGCTCCATCTTGATGCGCCCATTGACGTTTCGGAGCGACCACTCGCCAAGCAGTTTATTTTGATACTGCTCAGCAAAGCTTAACCCCTGCCCGCGCAAATTGGGTAAACTCAATTCTTCTGGGTTTTGGGATTGCCACGAGTTGTAGGCAAATGGCGTCGCTTGGCTATTGTTATTGTTACTGTCATTGCTGTTAGCAGCGGTGGTCACCGCCAGCAGCGTAGCGGAAGCCACCAGTTTAAGAGCGCTTGCTACTGAGATAGCGCCGCCCGTTCTTTTTTGCGAATAGAAGGGCGATATCACCTCCAGCGTACGCTTGGCTGTCTTGTCTGTATTCAACTGCTTCATGGTCGCCCTATCAAGCATCGACTGTCTATTAGAGTGGGACAAGTGCTTATCCTATACAAGTATAAGTGAGTGATGACAACATCTTTTTGACTATACGAGCTTATGTATATAAGGTCAATTCTAGTAAGCGTTTGACTACCAATAACCAAGTAGCCCGTCACTGTTGTGAAACATCATTATGTGATTCTAGAGAATCGAACATGACGTTGACTATATTCAACTGCAATTGTCTACTGGCTATTTGATATAATAAGCGTCTACAACGATAGGTTTGGCTCACTAGAAAGTAACAGCTGATCAGTACAAAAAACTAAATAACGAGATGTTGACGCCACCTACTGATAATAAAAACAATATTACCAACCAAAAATTTGATGTTTATAAGGTATATCTTATGTCTGCTGATAGTCAGTCCACCCTCACATACGCACCTTACTCGATAAATTTAGCAGCAACTTTATCTAGCGCTGAGCAACAAGCGGTGAATACCTTGTTAACCTTGTTGCCAGCGAATGATGCGGCAACAACAAGTAGCAAAACAGAAAAAGAGCAATCTACGCTTAATATTGTGCGTTTCGTCGATGGCCGCGGACTTGCTTGTCCCATGCCGCTGTTAAAAACCAAAGTCGCGCTACGCGATGTCACCAGTGGCGAGTCGTTATACGTGGTCGCCACTGATGCCAATTCGCAAGCGGATATCACGGCTTTTTGTCGTCAAAGCCAGCAAACAGACACAGCAAACCAGCTATTACTGAGCCTTCATAGGGTCACTACTCCACCGCCAGATGATAGCGTACCATCACAGCGTTTCGATACAATATATCACTTCATCATTACCAAAACTGATAGCAACTAAGTATCGCTATCCTTTACAATTACAACTATAAAGATTTTATCTGACTATTTGCTTAACTATTTAACCAAGGTCAAGAATATGGCTAATACTTCTAATGATGCTGCGAAAACGAGTAAAAAAGACGATGCAGCGCCTATAAAAAATGAGGCACGGGATGCCGCGTTAAAAGCAGCGGCACAGCGCCCTCCGTATGATTCCAGTGCGCTTGGTGATACCAGCACGCGAGACTTAGTGCCCGCGATGCCCACTCATTTATCAGCGCCAGGGGTCAATTTGGGTGCATATATCAATACCGTTCATCAAATCCCAATTTTGACGCCCGTCCAAGAACAAGAGCTGGCTCATCGCTATTATGACGAGGGTGATGTGGAAGCCGCGCGTCTGCTAGTCATGTCACATCTGCGCTTTGTGATTCATATTGCTCGCAGCTATTCAGGCTATGGTTTACCGCAAGCCGATTTGATCCAAGAAGGTAACTTGGGACTCATGAAAGCGGTAAAACGTTTTGATCCGAATAAAGGCGTCCGTTTGGTGTCTTTTGCGGTGCATTGGATTAAGGCTGAAATTCATGAATTCGTTATTCGTAACTGGCGCATTGTCAAAGTGGCGACCACCAAAGCACATCGTAAGCTGTTCTTTAACTTGCGTAGCCTTAAAAAGACCAATAATCAGCTGACGCTAGAGGAAGCGGATGCCATTGCCAATGACTTAAATGTCACTCGCAAGCAAGTGCTAGAAATGGAATCACGCCTGACTTCCTATGATGCGTCTTTTGAGGCACAGTCTAGCGATGATGACGACGGCCGCTATGCGCCGCAACTGTTCTTAGAAGATGGGATTGATCCTGCTGAGCAGTTAGAAGAAGAGGACTGGGAAGAGAATAATTCTTCAGCCTTAATAGCGGCCATGGGCACGTTAGATGATCGCTCACGTGATATTGTCGAGCAGCGCTGGCTCTCTGAGCAAAAATCCACCTTGCATGAGTTGGCAGCCGTCTACTCCATCTCAGCTGAGCGTGTACGCCAAATCGAAAAAAATGCCATGGATAAGATTCGCGATGCCATGACCATTGATAGCGTGATTTTGCCCGATGACCTTCAATAAGAGCAGCATCCTTTTCGTTGCGATGTGTCTTTAAATAACGCGAGTTTCGCTATGATAAATTGGATAGGTATTGCAGCGACCAATATGGCTATCGCTGTTGGACTAGGAGCGTTCGGTGCGCATGGCCTAAAAAGTATGGTGAGCGCCCAGCAGCTTGCATGGTGGCATACGGCAACCCTCTACTTGTTTGTACATGCGCTGGGCTTGCTACTGGTTGGTTTATTGATTCAGTTCAGATACGCCACACAAACCACGGCGTGGCTACTACAGATTGGCATTCTTATATTTGCTGGTAGTCTATATGCGATGACGCTTGGCGCACCGCGTTGGTTTGGCGCGATTACGCCTATCGGTGGTGGTTTGATGATTATGGGTTGGCTCTGGCTTGCCGTAACGGCTTTTCGTTTGGGTCATTTAGAGACCTAAATGCCAAGCAGGAGATAGTCATTAGTCCAGTAGTCGATAGCGGTAAGTTGGTCAAAAGGATTGTTTAATAATTTAGGAGCGCGTTTTATGAGTACCATTAGCGTCAATGGCAAGAATTTACAAACCACCCATCAGACGGTACAGCTGGTCATCAATGAGCTGGGACTGAGCCAAGGCCGTTACGCCGTAGAAGTCGATGGTGAGTTGATCCCAAAAAGTGAGCTTGCCCAGTTACGTGTCGTCGAAGGTATGAATATTGAAGTGGTACAAGCGGTCGGTGGTGGCTGATGAAGCACGGTGTTTAAAAATAAGACGGCAGCGTCACGTTCGCTTCATTTACTGACGCCCTACCTTACGTGCTAAGACTCGCTTTATTGCTACTCAAGTTTATGGCTCATAAAAAAGACTTCAACGTATGATACGGTTGAAGTCTTTTTTCTTTTTATACGTCATAGTTTAGAAGCAGTAAAATCGAATAACCTAACTATTTATACCTTTATTATTTTATTAGTCGATACTCATTAAATCCTACGCTCACTAAACGTCACTAGCATTATACGGCTGGCGCCACATCAGCGGTGGTGAGGTCTTCATAGCGTCCATCACGCCCTGCACCCTGAGTCTTTTTCCGCTCTTGACGGGTTTTATATTTACGCACCTGTCTATCAAGTTTGTCGGCCATGTCATTAATGGCTTTGTACATATCATCTTCGCAAGATTGGACAAACATTTCTTGACCTGAGACTCGCAAAATCGCTTCCGCTTTGTGGCATTTTTGACCGCCATCGCTCGCGCCGCTGTTGTCTAACGACAAGATCACTTTAATACTTTGTATCTGATCAAAATGACGCTCTACTTTGACAAGCTTTTCACGAACCGCTGTGTCCATAGCTTCGGTAACACTGATATGGTGACCACTGATAGAAACATTCATATTATCGTCCTTTTATTATTACGTACAGTCAACAGATGAGGTGGCATTCCTGCCTTTGTCATCCTGCCTTACCAACAACTGCCTGAGTATTTTTAATAAAAGAGGAACTTATCCTTATATAGCTGCCTTTTTATTAAGTAGTAAATGACTGAGGTAACGTTGTTGGTATGACTCTAATTTGTCATGAAAACTAAATAGTAGCAAGACAAAATATTGTAATTAAATGTAATAAATCCTGTTGTTTCCTAAATGTTTCTATATAATCAAAAAATTTTATTTTTTATATTTATCCATATCGTTTTAACAGCTATCTGACCCTGCTAATGAGTCAGTAAGTCACGACCGTTAATACTTTTGTTTACGCTGGGTAGATGAGCCAATATTCATCGCTTCCCGATATTTGGCCACCGTCCTTCTGGCGATATCGATACCTTCTGCCAATAAACAATCCTTTATACGGCTGTCTGACAGTGGCTTTTTAGGATCTTCATCCGCGATGAGTTGCTTAATCATGGCACTGATAGCGGTTGATGAGATATCCCCATCCGTGCTGCTCACGTGTGAAGAAAAGAAGTGCTTTAAAGAAAACAACCCTTGCGGGGTCAAAATGGTTTTGCTGGTGGTCAGACGCGAGACGGTAGATTCGTGTAACTCAACTTCTTCTGCAATAACTTTTAAGATAAGCGGTTGCATGGCAGTGGCACCGTACTGTAAGAAGTCTTGCTGATAGCGCACAATGCTGGTGGCGACTTTGAGTAAGTTTTGATTGCGTTCTTCGATACTACGAATGAACAGCCGCGCATCGGTGAGGTTTTCACGTAGGTACTGATTGTCAGGGCTGTCATCACCGCGTTTGACTAAGTTGGCATATTCTTGATTGACTCGTAGCTTTGGCAGGGTGTCAGGATTCAGACGCACATGCCAGCCTCCGCCTTGTGTATCAGAGTTGCTATCTCCATCACGGCGACGCATAGGGGTGACGAGCACATCAGGAATATCATAGCTGGCAGGCGGCTGAGTATAGTCAGGCTGATTGCTTTGAAACAGCAGTCCTGGTGAAGGGTTTAAAGTGCGCAATAGATTGAGTGCTGGAGTGATGTTCTCAGGGGCAAGCCCCGTGCGCTCAGTGAGGGCTTTGATATTGTTGCTTACCAAATGCTCGCTTGCTGATAGTAATGCTTGCGCTTCTTTTAAATGCTCAGTGTCAGCCTGTAGTTTAGCTAACTGAATCGCTAGGCATTCACTCAAATTGCGCGCCCCCACCCCCAGCGGGTCGCAAGATTGAATAATACGCAACACCGCCATTATTTCGTCATGTTCAACCCGTGTCTCCCACTGATAAAAGCTCGCCATGGTGTCAAAGCTTTGTAACAGCTCGTCGATATCGAGCCGCACAAATCCCATATCATCCATAGCGTCCATCAGATAGGTGGCAATCAGCGTGTCCGTCTCTGATAGACGCTTAAAGTTTAGCTGCCAGCGCACATGGTCTTGTATAGTGGCGGATGTGCCGCCTTGATAACTATCAAAATCCTCGTCGCTTTTGCTGTTAGCTGACGTGGTAGCAGCAGAGGCATGGTTGCTACTCTCAAAACTGTTGTGGTCAACGTTACTGTCATCCAAACCACTGTCGTCATCGCTATCCGTCGCTTGATACTCCATTGCCCCATTATCAATACTCGCTGGCTGTAATTTGTCGAAACCATCACTAAAATCATCATTATACTCAGAGGTATAATCAGAAATTGACTCAGAACTGTCGGACTCTCCACTAAATGACTCCATGCCCGCACTTTGATTCCAATCATCAAGTGTTAAAGACTCTCCTCTATCATCGGCGTCATATTCCTCTTCGTCATCCTCGATACGTTCTAGCAGAGGGTTACTATCCAACTTGAGCTGAACCTCCTGCGCCAGCTCAAGACTAGAGAGTTGCAGCAACTTAATGGCTTGCTGCATCTGCGGTGTCAGTTTCTGTGAGGTACTCAGCGTGGTCGCCAATCCGAACGACATACTCATGCGTGGTTTATTACACTCCGATGGTGGGGATAGTCTATATATGTAGCCAGTTAAACTAATGATTTAACCTAATCAGGACATGACGATAGCATTTTTTACCGCAATTTTGCTATGATAATTTATACCCTGCCCAGATACGCTTGTTATGTTCTACTTATAAGACCTTTTAAATTTGTTTATTTCGCCATTCATCGCTGCATTACTCATAACAAAAATCTAATCACAATCGTAAGCGTGTTATAAAAAACAACGAGATAATGGTTTAGTAATGCTAGGGTTAATGACATCAGTCTTAAAACCAACAGCTGGGAAGAATACTATGAGTGACACAACAGAGAATCATCCATTTACCACAGCGGCCATTCAAATGAATAGCCAGCAAGATATAGAGAAAAACTTAACGGATATACAAGCCGCCATTATCGAGGCCCATAAGCAAGGCGCGAAGCTTGTGGTCTTACCTGAAAACTGCTGTAGCATGGGGCAACAATTTGCCACCGCTGAGCGCTTTGATGAGCTGTCAGCGACGCTCGCAAACTATGCAAACACGTACAATATTTACGTGCTGGTAGGTTCACTACCTTGCGCCTATCGCCCTGATGGTATGATCGTTCCTAATGGTAGGTTACGACAAGTCAGTCAGCTGTTTGCGCCTGATGGCTCGCGGGTGGCGCGCTATGACAAAATTCATTTGTTTACCGCGACGGTTGCGGACAAACAAGGCAGCTATAATGAAGCGGCAACTTTTGAGCCGGGCACACAAACCGTGATGGCTCCGATTGAAGTCAATGATGCGGTTTATCAATTAGGTATGATGGTGTGCTTTGATCTGCGTTTTCCAGCATTGGCACAACGACTGCGTCAAGCAGGGGCTGATCTATTGAGTGCGCCGTCAGCCTTTACCTATCTGACCGGTCAAGCCCACTGGTCGCTCTTACTGCGTGCGCGTGCTTTAGACAGTCAATGTATGGTGATTGGCGCGGCACAAGGCGGCGACCATGTCTACAAAGACGGTAACATCCGTCAGACATGGGGACACACAGCGATTACCGCTTATGATGGAACGATGATCAACAGTTATGGTCACAGCGAGCTGGATAAACCCACAGGGGCAAAAGCAGACAAGAATTATGCCTTAGTCATGGCGTCATTAGACAAACAGGCACAAGAGCAAGGCCGCCAAAAACTGCCAATCTTTGATTGTCATCGTTTGGCTTAAAATAACTTAGATAATTAGCAGCCTAAATGGTTAGTAGCTTAGATCACTAGGACAATTACTAACTTAGCTGATTGGTAACGTGGCTGAGTAACGCTTAAAGAGCGTCACTATCACTATGGGCGTGAGTCGCGCGTGGATGGGCGCGGTCATAGACCTGTGTCAATTTAGCAAAATCTACGTGGGTATAAATCTGTGTGGTACTGATATCACTATGCCCAAGCATTTCTTGGACGGCACGTAAATCACCACTGCCCGACAGCATGTGAGACGCAAAACAGTGACGCAACAAATGTGGATACATGTTTTGAGCGATGCCAGCACGGGTAGCGGCAACCTTTAAGCGTTGCTGTACGGCTCGCGTGGATAGCCGTGTGCCGAGTTTTTCACTGATAAACAATGCGCTGTCCATCTGCTCCACCCAGAGGTTCCGATGCGGTAGATAGCGCGTAATCGCCTCTGCTGCCTTCGCGCCCAAGGGTATCAAGCGCGTCTTGTTGCCTTTACCAGTCACTCGTACACGCAAAACGGACAAATCTACATCTGCCATATCTAATGCTACCAGCTCGCCCACGCGCAAACCACTACTATAGAGCAACTCAAACATGGCCTTATCACGCAACCACAAGCGAGCTTGCTCTGGGGTGTCAGGAACCTCTTGATCCAGCAGTTGCGTCAACAAATCTACATCGGCAATAGACGGTAGTGGCCTAGGACTACGTTTTAACTGATAGCCGGTGGTTGGATTGATACGTGCTAGGTTTTCTTCAATCAACCATCCATAAAAGTGACGGATAGCCGACAGCTCTTGCTGAACACTGGCGAGCGCCAACTTATCTTCATCTAAGCGCTGGCTGATGTGCTGGGCCAGCTGACGTTTGTCACAGCGCGTCCATGTCAAACGTTTGCCGCGCAAAAACAGCGCCAACTGATTCAGCCCAGAAAAATAAGCCTTTAGCGTGTGTTCTGAGTGATTACGCACTGATAATGTGTTTAGCCAACGATGGACAGGCGATAGTAGTTCACGCAAGGCAGCATCTGCCTCCACAGTGGCTGCCAGCTCAGCTGATAGCCATGATTCCGTCATTGTAGACTGGCTATTTTTACGCGAGATCACCATAAGACCTATCCTGTTATTGGTCTAACAGCACACGTGCACCGTTTACACTATTGCGCCAGACTTTAGCCTTCTGCATTGGGCTTCATACCTGCTTGCGCCATCAGACCGTCGGGGCTAAATACGCCTTCATAGACAAAGGCAGTTGGACCAGTCATCATGACCGAATACCCCGGCTGCCATTTGATAATCATGCTGCCGCCATATAGCTGTGCGCGTATTTCTTCACCTTCATCCAGCCAGCCTTCCCGTATACCGACAGCCACCGCTGCACAAGCGCCTGTGCCACAGGCTTGCGTCTCTCCCACACCGCGCTCATAAACCCGCAGGCGAATATGACGCTGATTCATCACTTGCATAAAACCGACATTCACACGATCTGGAAAAGCAGGATGTGATTCGATGGCTTTGCCCAAGGTTTCGACTTCTGCATCAAGCACATCATCGACTTTGATCACGGCATGCGGGTTGCCCATGTTAGCCACATACAGTTGCACGGGCGTACCATTGACATCTAAATGATAGGCGTTTTGAATCTTAGTCGTGGCTCTGGGCGTAAACGGAATCTCATCCGGCTCAAACTTGGGCTTGCCCATATCGACCTCGACCCAACCATAACGGTCTGTGGTCAATGAAATGATGCCGCTGGCAGTTTCCACCCGCAGACGCTGCTTAAATGACAACTTACGTGCTTGCACAAAACGGGCGAAACAGCGTGCGCCATTGCCGCACTGCTCAACTTCTGTGCCATCGGTATTAAAAATGCGATAGCTAAAATCAACATCAGGACGCATCGGCGGCTCAACAACGAGCAGTTGATCAAAACCAATGCCTAAGTGACGATCGCCCAATAACTGCACCAAATCCTTGGTCAAATCTAAGCGCTGGGTCACCAAATCGATGACCATAAAATCATTGCCCAGACCATGCATCTTAGTAAATTCTATTAGCATACCCTTGATATCCTATCCTATTTTTATGTATGTCTTATATTAGCACGCTGTCAGTTACAATCATAACTATCACTGCTATCAAATACCAAGTGATGTTGACAGCTCAATCTCACTCTATACAATCAGAGTCTGGCACAAAAAAACCCACTGTTATCATCACAGTGGGTTCTCTTTAAGGGTCAAATAAAGAAGTGGTTTTGGCGATGTTACTTGTCTTGCCACAATATTTCATCGACATATAACGCTTCAATTGTTTCGCGCTTACGAATCAATTGATGACGATCACCATCCACCATGACTTCGCAGGCACGCGGACGCGAATTGTAATTGCTGCTCATGGTAAACCCATAAGCACCAGCGCCTGTAACTGCCAAAATATCATCGGTGGCTAAGGATAACAGACGATCCTTGGCCAAAAAATCACCCGTTTCACAAATCGCCCCAACGATATCCCACGCCTGCGTACCCTCAGTATCCAAGCCATTTTTTGGTAGCGTTTCAGGAATCACAGCCATGTCGGCTTGATATAGCGCAGGACGAATCAGATCGTTCATGGCCGCATCGACAATGGCAAAGTTCTTGTGGGGAGTGGGTTTTAGCACATCGACTTGAGTCAATAAGATACCAGCATTGGCCACAATACTGCGACCCGGCTCAAAGAACACCGTCAAGCCAAGCGCGCTAAGCTTCGGTAATAAAGCAGTCGCAAACTCATCGATAGACACCGGCGTCTCATCGATATAACGCACGCCCAAACCGCCGCCTAAATCGATGTGACGCAGCTCAATACCTTGCTCGCGTAGGCTATGGACCAGCTCAATGACTTTATCCAATGCCGCGACGAAGGGTTCGACCTCAGTCAACTGCGAGCCAATATGACAGTCAATCCCAACGACATCGATGTGAGATAAATCCGCTGCTTGCTGATAGACCGCCAGCGCCTCTTCATGGGTAATACCAAACTTATTGTCTTTTAGACCCGTTGAGATATACGGATGAGTCTTAGCATCGACGTTTGGATTGACGCGTAATGAGATTGGCGCAGATTTATCAAGCGTCTTTGCTACCTCGTTGATTAACGCCAACTCACTTATTGACTCGACATTAAAGCAGCCGATCCCTTGAGCAAGTGCAAACTCGATGTCGCTATACGTCTTACCAACTCCCGAAAACACCACACGTGATGCCGCGCCGCCTGCCGCCAACACGCGCATCAGCTCACCACGTGAGACGATATCAAATCCAGCGCCCGCTTGTGCTAATACACCCAGTACAGCCAAATTGGAATTGGCCTTTACCGCATAACATATCTGGTGTTTTAGACTGGCAAAGCTATCGGTGTACGCTTGATAAACCTCTAATATCGCCTGTTTTGAGTACACATAGCATGGCGTATCGTAGTGCTTAACCAGCTCTTTAACACTGACCTGCTCCATATACAACGCCTCATCACGATAATGCAATGCGGGCAAGCAAGCAGTTAAGGCTTTAGGATCGATGTATAATCCTTGTTCGGTCTGGGTGGTGACGGACTCGCCAGCTTGTGGCTCAGAATGACTCATATGAACATCTCTAATGTAATCAGGGTAGCAAGGTTGGAAATCATGTTTTAAAAAAGCAGCAATGCGCTTTAAAAGTAAATGTTTACTCAGTATCAGTAATCGTTGGGATCACTGCTGGGTTCTGGTAACACAAAATCGGACGATTTTTGGCCATCAGTTATGGGTTGATAGTTATCATCATCGATACCAGCAAAAGCGGCGTCTTGTGGATGGCTGGTACTTTCCAGTACAGCTGAACTCTGAATGGTTTGGTTACTAGCATCTGTCAAATATAGATCGCCTTTTTGTCCGCAGCCTGACAAGCTTAGCATCAAAACACTACCCATAAGAACAGTAGAAAGAGCACGGCGACTAATATGAACGGCGTTGGCGTGCTTAGTTTTTAAAGTGCGGCGTATGGTAAGCATAAAATAGATAACCTGTAAGCTTGCAACGGTGTAAGTATAGTAATAAGTACAGTAAAAGAAAGGCAATACGTAAAAACGGCAGATGCGGCTGTTTTGAATCATAACATTATTACATAAAGCTGTGCGCATACTGGAGACGTCTGCCTAATAAATTTAGTAATTATTCAGGTTTACTATTTAAACCGATATAGGACTGCTGGGATGAATTTAGCGCCGCATCTGTCGGCGTAGGCACAGCACGCAAGGTAAATTTATACCCAGGGTACAGCGATGGCGATATTAATGTGTCAATTTCATTTTGCACTCCCCCTATTATTTTGAATTAACCACAGGTGTAGTTGTACACCGTAACCCGCGTGCAAAACGCATTAAGGTTATTTAGAAAAATTTTCTTACAATTTTTATTGGTTCTACTTTTTTGCTGTAGCGCCCGACAAACACTAGCCACAGTCGGTGTACAGTTGTATTCGACAACCCCCCTTCTCTTGCGTTAACCCTTATAGTTATCGTGGTATAGCCACAAAAATATGTTACATTATGCTCTACCTTGAGGCGGTAGTAAGGCGCTAGCATGCGACTTACAAGCACTTATCAGTAGTGCCAACGCAAAAGGGACTGAAATCAGCAATATACTTGCTCACTGTATATCAGCATGGATGTGGCTGATTTTTATGTATTTAACCGGTATTCATCGATGATGAATCACCATTCATAACATATAATCTAAGGATAGAGTATGAGCGCTAGCCCAACCACCACTTTTGATGACCAAAATACTGACACATCAACCCTGACCAATCCTACCTTAGTTCTCAACTGCGGCTCCTCCTCCATCAAATACGCGCTGATTAGCGATGATAACTCTACTCGTATCACTGGTTTGGCCGAAAACCTAGGTCTTGATACTGCTCGTATCAAGCACACCACACTGAATGGTGACAAGCTTGAAATCTCGATCCCAGGTGGCCGTCACAAGTTAGCGCTACAAAAAATCCTTGAGCTATTAGAACAATATCACTTCATCGCGGTTGGTCATCGCGTGGTCCATGGTGGCCGTGAGTACTCTGAAGCTGTCCGTGTCGATGAACATGTACTGGACGAGGTGAAACGCTTAAAAATACTCGCGCCACTACACAACCCTGCCCACGCTTTGGGTATCGAAGCGGTACAGGCGATTTATCCTAACATTCCTCAAGTAGTCGTCTTTGACACAGCCTTTCACCAAACCATGCCGCCAGTTGCTTTTCGCTATCCGCTACCAAAAGCTCTGTATGAAGAGCACAAAATCCGCCGCTACGGCTTTCATGGTACGTCTCATGCCTACGTCTCAGAGCGTGCCAGTGAGATTACAGAGTCTAAAGGCCCGCATGGCTGGCTCACAGCGCATCTGGGTAACGGCTGCTCGGCAACGGCCGTTTATGACGGCAAAAGCTTCGATACCAGTATGGGCCTGACCCCGCTTGAGGGACTCATGATGGGTACGCGTAGTGGTGATGTTGACCCAAGCCTACACATACACCTAAAGCGCCAGCTCGGTATGAGCTTGGAAGAGATCGATGCCATGCTCAATAATGAAAGTGGTCTATTGGGTGTCTCAGGGCTATCTAATGATTTACGTACTGTCGAACAAGCGGCCAATGAAGGCCATCAAGACGCCAAGCTTGCCATCGAGATGTTCTGTTACCGCGTCGGTAAATACCTCGCCAGCTTGAGCTGTGCGCTGCCAGAATTTACTGGTATTGTCTTTACCGGTGGTATCGGTGAAAACTCAGTGACCACGCGTACGAGCATCTTAGAAGTGATGCGTCATTTTGGTATCAAAGTAAATGCGGACAAAAACGCAAGCCTGTTCGGTGGCAGTGAAGGTAGCTTCCACGCCGATGATAGCAGCATCGAGCTATGGGTGGTACCAACGGATGAAGAGTGCCGCATCGCCCAAGAAACTCGTGACGCTTTGGACTTAGTCTAAACACGGCCGTTTTGAGTCGTTGCTTAGATCAGCGCTTCTTAAAAATCAATAAGTAAGAAGCGCGACGTTTTTCTCATTTCAGCAAGGATGACTTGAGCTGTCAGAATATAATAAACCGTAGGATACACTATGCAAACCATTTTACTTGTTCCCATCAGCCGCGGCATTGGTGTCACGTCAGCTGCGCTCGGCCTGATTCGTGCTTTTGACTACAACGGTATAAAAGCGGGCTTTATGAAGCCATTTTTGCAAGACGACACTCTGGATAAGCAGCGCAGCTTAGACAGCTCAAGTGCCTTAACCATGCACGCTTTTGGTTTAAACCCGCCCGAATCCATCAGTCGTCAGCGCGTTGAGCGCATGATTGGTGATGGCAATCTTGATGACTTGATGGAAGAAGTGGTCGTCAATTATCACACGATTGGTGACGGTCATGATGTGGTCATCTGCGAAGGTCTGGTACCAACCACCGAAACCTCGTATGCCTCACAGATCAACCGTGCCATTGCCCATGCGCTAGACGCCAAAATCATCTTTGTCAGCACGGCTGACACCAGCAAGCCTGCCTATCTGGCTGACAAGCTCGATGTCCACGCTCGCGAGTTTGGCGGTATCGCCAATGCTCGTACGCTAGGCGTGATTTTGATGCGGGTGCACGATGTCCCAAATACCTTTGAGACCCAGCCGGTTGCTCCTGGTGAGGCCATCGTGAGCTTGGACGACACCTTCATGCAGGAAGTCCAACGCTTGTCTCCTCACTTTGATACTGAAGCATTTCGCTTAATCGGTGTGGTGCCTTTTAGTGACTCACTGTCTGTGCCTCGCACTTGGGATATTGCCACTGAGCTTGATGCCAAATGGCTCAATGTGGGTGACGCAAAAACGCGTCGCATCAATCGTATTAGCCTAACGGCACGCTCCGTGAACCGCGTGGATGAAGTGTTCAAACGTGGCACCCTAATCGTCGTTCCTGGTGATCGTGATGATTTATTACTGGCCGCTGGGTTGGCATGCATTAACGGCATCCCGCTGGCAGGTTTGGTGTTGACAGGCGGCGTCGAGCCAAGTGCGACGGTTGCTGAGCTATGGCAATCAGCGCTCAAAACGGGCATTCCTGTGATGAGTGTCGAAAGCGACAGTTATGAGACGGTACAGAGTCTGATGCACATGAGCTCTGAGATTCCAAGTGATGATACAGAACGCGCTGAAGAAGTGGCCCGTTACGTAGCGGCGCATTTAAACTTAAGCTGGATTAAAGACTACTTCAGCCGCGATTATAAGCCGCGTCTGTCTCCTTCTGCCTTCCGTCATCAATTAGTCAAAAAAGCGCAGCATGCCAAAAAACGCATCGTACTACCAGAAGGCTCTGAACCTCGTACGGTCGAAGCAGCTTGTATCTGTCAAAGCCGCGGCATCGCCAACTGTGTTCTACTTGCGAAGCGTAGCGACGTCGAGCAAGTGGCGAAAAACCGTGACTTAACGCTACCAGAGGGCCTAGAGATCATCGATCCTGATAGTCTCGATATAAGCAAATATGTCACTGCTGTCGTAGAGCGCCGTAAAGGTAAAACCTCTGAAGATGTCGCTGCTGAATACCTCAAAGATACCGTGTATTTGGGCACCACCATGCTACAGATGGACGAAGTCGATGGCTTGGTCTCAGGCGCGATTCACACCACTGCCAACACCGTCCGTCCAGCGTTTCAGTTGATTAAAACCGCTCCGCAGTACTCACTCGTGTCATCCGTTTTCTTTATGCTATTGCCTGAGCAAGTGGTCGTCTATGGTGACTGTGCCATCAATCCGGACCCGAATGCTGAAGAGTTGGCTGAGATTGCTATTCAATCAGCCCAGTCTGCTGCCGCCTTTGGTATCGATCCAAAAGTTGCGATGATTAGCTACTCTACTGGCTCATCAGGGGCAGGCGCCGATGTCGAAAAAGTCACTCGTGCCACCCAAATCGTACGCGAGCGTGCGCCAGATCTAAAAGTCGATGGACCACTACAGTATGATGCAGCCTCAGTCATGAGCGTGGGTAAACAAAAAGCCCCTGACTCGCCTGTTGCTGGTCAAGCCAACGTCTTTATTTTCCCAGATCTCAATACCGGTAATACCACTTATAAAGCGGTACAACGTAGTGCCAACGTCATCAGTGTTGGCCCGATGTTGCAAGGTTTGAATAAGCCCGTCAATGACTTATCACGCGGAGCTTTGGTCGATGATATTGTTTACACCATCGCCCTAACCGCCATCCAAGCCTATAGCGACCAGATTTAATTGCATTAGAATTTATGCGTCACCGTACTGCATATCACCGACTATCGTCATGATGGTCGGTTTTTTATTATAGGTTTCTGACGATTTTTGCGCGCTTTTAATGACAGGTACCCACGCACCCTCTACAATAACGCTCTTCTCTCACGCTTTTTTGCTCATTTATTTATGCCAAATGCTGCCCATAACCGTCATGATAAAAGTCCTGCGCCCGCCATTCGTGCCTATTTGGGCGGATCATTTGACCCTGTGCACGAGGGGCATTTACAAATGGCAATGGCCGTCTATCAACGTTTGTTGCCCATAGCTAGGCTGCAACAGCGCGACCTGCACGTGTCATTATTACCAAACTCCCGCTCCCCTTTTAAGCAAAAAAGCACCGACCCCGCCCATCGTCTGGCCATGTTAAAGCTTGCGACACTCAACACACCGCTACAGATTAATGAGCTTGAGCTGCGGCAGACGCCGCCTGTCTATACCATCGACAGCGTACGCACGCTAAGAGAACGCTATCCAAATGACAGCTTGATATTTATCATTGGTATGGACAGCGCGCTGAGTTTAGGTCAATGGAAAGAGGGGCTTAGGCTGACTGATTATGTCAATCTCTGGATTTTTAGTCGTCCTAACGTCAATAGCCCGTCTGATATGGATAACACCCTTTTTGCGACTAAAAAAAGTAACACGTCTCAAGATACCCTTGCCATTCAAGCCAAACTACCCATACAGTTGCAACCTCTCGTCATAGATTCACCGACTGATTTGATAACGCCTTCGTCAGACATGCTTAAAGCCAGTAGCCCCTTGAAAAATGCTCACCAAGGCCGCATTTACATAGATACGCGCCCGATCAAAGCAGTATCGAGTACCCAAATACGCCAGCAGCTACAGTCGTCAAAAGAGCGACCCGATATCACTCATTCAGCCGACAGGCAAATGACATCTGTACCGCCAACAAATGATATCATGCGCCCTAATAAATCCAATCCATTGGCTAAATGGCTAAATCCTGCTGTTTATCACTATATTATCGCCCATCAGCTATATTCTGCTGCCCAATTCCGTTAAAATCACCTTATCTTTGTCATTTTGCCCATTTTGTCTTTATACATGACTGACGACACCTGAGCAGTTGGACAATCCAAATTAACGATTTACCCTTTTATTTTAAATATTGACGATTCAAGAGATGAAAATTTATGACCAACACCATGACTGAAGAACGCTTAACCGTGTGCTTAAACCTTGTACAAAGCGCGCTAACTGATATGAAAGCGAAGAACATCACCGTATTAAATGTAGAAGACTTGACTGACGTCACCGAACGTATCGTCATCGCTGATGGTACCTCAAAGCGCCATGTACGCGCGATGGCTGATAGTGTCGGCGCAGAAGCAAAGCAAGGCGGCTTTATGCCACTTGGCCGTGAAGGCGGCATCGACTCTGATTGGACATTGATTGATTTGGGCGCTGTGGTCGTCCATATGATGACGCCACAAGCGCGCGAGTTCTATGACTTAGAAGGCCTATGGTCATCACCTGAGCAGTTGGCTGAGCTGGTCGCCACCCCGCGCGAAAAGAAAACGGCAGGTCGTCGCAACAAAAACAAATAAGCGTATTGCGTGCAGTGAGCTTATAACACTCACTTATCATACTAAAAAGACCAGATGCTGATTCTGGTCTTTTTTTTGACTGTCTATAAGTATCCCCATTTGTATACTCAATATAAATGGGCTGAAAGCGACCTATGATTGCGATAAGATAATGGCAATCATCAAATCGTATTTGCTAAAAAATGAGCAGCCATTAGGAAACGTAATGCACACCAAATCAGCCGATACCAGCGTACAAATCCAGACGGACTTTAACCAAACCCTACCCCTGCATATTGCCAACCTCACCTGTGTGCGTGCTGGCAAAGCCATGCCATTCACCCGTGAGCAAATGAGTGCCATCGATAAAATGCCAATCAAAGCACCCGTCGCCGTCAACTTTATGGGTCTGACCACCGATGAGCAAGCGGATCGTAAGCATCATGGTGGCCCCTTAAAAGCGGTGCATCAATTACCAATCGCGACGTACGAGCAGATTAATGCAGAGTTTGGTTTAAAAGTGCGCATCGGTACACTGGGCGAGAACCTCACCACCGAAGCGGTCAATGGTTTACCAGAGATGGATGAGACGACGGTCTGTATTGGCGATGTCTATCAGTATGGGCAATTGCGTGAAGACAAAATAAGCGGTGAGGATGGCGTACAACTTCGTATCGTCCAACCGCGCCGTCCGTGTTATAAGATCAATGACCAAATCGGCCAATTCACCAAAGTGCCAAATATTGCCGCATGGGTGAGTAAGCAAGGCATTGCTGGTTGGTACTTTCAGGTCGTACGTGATGGCCTGATTCATGCAGATTTGCCCGTTTATTTGGTTAAGCGCCCTTACCCGTTTGCCACGCTTAAGACACTATGGCAACTGGCCAATAGTAAAGAAAAATTCGATGCTGATGTCATTGAGCCGTGGCTCGCGATTGAGTGTTTAGAAGACAGTTGGAAAAAAGTGTTGGCTAAGAAGACTCGGCAAGGTTGAACACAAGTCTTAAAACATTAGACATCATCTAATCGCAATACACACGTAAAATAAAGATGCGTATCCCCCACCTTTATTCATGCAGAGCATTTCATGGCAAAAAATACTGTATCGACGGCATTGGCTTGCGGGCTAACCCTCTCCTTGGTTGGTTGCGTGACAACGCCCCCGCCAGTTGCAACGACCAAAAACTACAGCGTCGATAGTAAAACGTATCAAGCGACTGGCAAAAGTGAGCGTATCAAAACCATCGTCCTGCACTATACGGTCTCAGACAATGAGCGCTCAATCAAAACCTTGACCACGGGCAATGTGAGTGCGCACTATCTGATATTGGACAAAGACGATGATAAAATCTATAACCTCGTGCCAGAGTCCGAGCGCGCTTGGCACGCAGGCGATGGCGGATTCTCAGGCAGAACCATATTAAACGATACCTCTATCGGCATCGAGATCGTAAATAGCGGTATCAAGCCTGAATATCGAGATGCACTCAAAAACGGCACGCTCGATTATCGTCCTTATCATCATTATGTTGAATTTAATGAGTTGCAGATTAAAAAAGTCGCACAATTGGTGCAAGATATCGCCGCGCGCTATGACATCTCACCCAAAAACATCATTGGTCATGCGGACATGGCACCCTCGCGCAAGATCGACCCCGGTGCCAAGTTCCCTTGGGAGCGACTGTACGTCGATTATGGCATCGGCGCTTGGTATGATGAATTTGATAAGCAATTCTTGCTAAATCAAGAAGCGTTTGAATCGGCAACGATACCTGAGATCAAGCAAGCGTTTCGCCAATACGGCTATCAAATCAACGACACTGATACGTGGGATGAAGCCAGCCGTGATGTCATTTATGCGTTTCAGTTGCACTTTCGCCCGCAGCAGCCAACAGGTAACATGGATAGCGAGACCTACGCGATTTTGCAGGCGCTAAATCAGAAGTATGCTGGCAAGGATGATTTTTATTAAACGTTACAAAACAGCAGGAGATATACCATGAGTCACTCTCAAAACGATGAGCAAGACGATCTGCAAAAATACCTAGAAGAAAAAACCAAACAAGCGCAAGAACAGCAAGAGGAGAAAGAGTCGCAACCACTCTCAGCGTATGACGCTTGTGTCTTAAAGGAGAGCGCTAAAATTCATGAGTTGATGGCTCAGGCGCAAGGCAAGACTCCTGATAGCTCGATAGATGAATAGATATCTACCCGTCAGTACTTTCTATAGTCAACGCTGAATGAAACAGATGCATTATATAAATGCACTAGACTGGTATAAGTTTTACTTGCTTGCTGTGCCTACGCCGACAGAGGCTGCGAAAAATTTATACCAGTCTATCTGTATCCCTTTTATAGCGACCTAACTATATCATTGCCATGGTGATTGGCGTCCCTTTTTATCTTGTGTTCGATGCTTTAGTTGATAAGGCGTTGCTTGGGCTACTTATTGCGTTGGGCTAATGATAAAATTGCCGCTTACGGAGTTATAGATTACCGGATGATAGATAGTATCACTGCTCGCACCGTCTCGTTGGTTTTACTGAAAACTAGAGTGATGCGTGGCTTTGATCGTTTGGTGCTATCAGCAGGCCTACTATCTGCATTACTAATATTTGCATGACGTATGCAAACTCCAATAATATTAAAAAAGGAAAATTTATGTATCAAGCTTTTCAAAAACATCTACAACAAGAAATCAGCGATATACGCGCGGCAGGACTGTATAAAAACGAGCGCGTTATCACCTCTCCGCAAGATGCGCTAATCAAGATCGCGGATGGCCGTGAGATGCTTAACTTCTGTGCCAATAATTACCTTGGATTGTCTGACCACCCTGAGATTAAACAAGCGGCGATCAAAGCCATTGAAGACTCAGGTTATGGCATGTCATCGGTACGTTTTATTTGTGGTACGCAAGATTTGCATAAGCAATTAGAGGCGTCGATTTCTCAATTTTTTAATACCGAAGATACGATTCTTTATGCAGCCTGTTTCGATGCCAATGGCGGTGCCTTTGAGCCACTCTTGACCTCTGATGATGCCATTATTTCTGATTCGTTAAATCATGCCTCAATCATCGATGGTGTGCGCCTGTGTAAAGCCGCGCGTTATCGCTATGCCAATGCGGATATGCAAGATTTAGAGACGCAATTGCAAGCGGCGCAAGCACAGCGTTTTCGTTTGATTGTCACCGATGGTGTGTTTTCAATGGATGGCAATGTGGCGCCGATGGATGAGATTTATGCGCTCGCACAAAAATACGATGCCATGGTGATGATTGACGAGTCGCATTCAGCAGGCGTCGTCGGTCACACCGGTGGTGGCGTGACTGAACTGTTTGATTTACGCGGTGATATTGAGCTGATCACGGGTACGTTGGGCAAGGCATTTGGCGGTGCAATTGGCGGCTTTACGACGGGTAAAAAAGAGATCATTGAGATGCTGCGTCAACGCTCACGTCCGTATCTGTTTTCAAACTCCATTCCTCCTATGGTGGCTGCCGCTGGGGTAAAAGCGTTTGAAATGCTGTCGCAAGACAATACCCTACAAGACAAACTGCATGAAAACACTGCCTATTTTGTCAAGCAAATGCAAGACGCGGGTTTCGATATCAAGCCCACCGAATCGGCCATTTGTGCGGTGATGCTGTATGACGCCAATGTCTCACAACAAATGGCAGATGCACTGCTTGAAGAGGGCATTTATGTGATTGGCTTCTTCTACCCTGTCGTACCCAAAAACGAGGCTCGCATTCGTGTCCAGCTCTCTGCTGCCCATACGCGCGAGCAGCTAGACCAATGTATCGCCGCCTTTATCAAAGTCGCCAAGCAAATGAAAGTGATTGATTAAGCGTCGTTCGATATTTATCTAAATTCAACAATGAAATGCAACGCAGTTAAATAAGAGAGAACTATGAAAGCACTGGTTAAAGCCCATGCAAAAAAAGGTATCTGGATGCAAGACATGCCAGAACCGACCGTTGGTATTAATGACGTAAAAATTAAAATTAAAAAAACCGCCATTTGCGGGACAGATTTGCACATTTATAAATGGGATGAGTGGTCACAAAACACCATTAAGACACCTATGATTATCGGACATGAATACGTCGGTGTCATTAGCGAGATGGGCGATGGCGTCAAGCATCTTGAAGTGGGTGACCGAGTCACAGGCGAAGGTCATATCGCTTGTGGCCATTGCCGTAACTGCCGCCGCGGTAAGCTACATGTGTGCGAAAACACCATCGGCGTGGGCGTTGATCGCGATGGCGCGTTTGCCGAATATTTGGTGATACCTGCCGATAATGTCATCAAACTCGATGAGCGTATCAGCGATGAGATGGCTGCCATTATGGACCCCTTTGGCAACGCCACGCATACTGCCCTTTCATTCCCTGTACTGGGTGAAGATGTGCTGATTACGGGTGCCGGGCTGATCGGTTCAATGGCAACGGCGATTTGCCGCTTTGCAGGGGCACGTAATATTGTGGTCAGCGATATCAGCGACTATCGCCTCGAGCTTGCCAAAAAAATGGGTGCAACGATGACCATCAACCCAGCCAAGGGTGAAACCATCGAAGGCGCTATCGATGAATTAAAAATGCACGGCTTTGATGTTGGGCTTGAGATGTCAGGCTCGCCTCAGGCCTTTGATTCGATGATTAGTAACATGTATAACGGCTCTAAAATTGCGCTCTTGGGTATTTTACCTAATACCACCACGGTGGATTGGAGCAAGATTATCTTTAAGGCGTTAACCCTAAAGGGTATTTATGGGCGTGAGATGTGGGAGACGTGGTATCAGATGGAGCAAATGCTGATTAGCGGTATTGATCTGTCGCCAATCATTACCCATCGCATGCACATCGATGACTTCCAAGAGGGCTTTGATATCATGGAAAGTGGACAATGCGGTAAGGTAATTTTAAGCTGGGATTAATTTGGTGATTTAGCATTTGAGGAGTCGTGATTAGGGTTTAAATTGTCACGACTGATAAAACGGCACTGATTTTAGTGCCGTTTTTTTTGGGTATTAAAAGGTGATGAGATTTACAAGGTAATTTCAGAGGCTCAGAAGCGTTCAAAATATAAATAGTTGAATGAAAAGATTTTCATCCACTAATCATGCGTTTACGGTAGAATCAACCTATGTTTATAAGTGATATAAAACTCAAACGTCATATGTAGAAATTAAAAGGGACTTACGATGAGTGCAGGATTAATCAAGCATTTAAAAAGAAAAACCGAAGAAGATAGCAATACCAGAATCTTGATGTCGCAATGGGAGTTTGATGAAAAGCTCGTCGGTAAGTCGCTTGAAAATGTGGGGAGTTATTATCCGCACTTTAGTAGCCACAACGAATCGCACTCGCAGCAAATCCTCGTCAATGTCGAACGTCTACTTGGTAGCAATATTGAAAAGCTAACAGCAACAGATACATGGTTAATTCTAGAAGCGGCTTACTGGCATGATATCGGTATGTTGTTTAATGCTGATGAAGTTCAAGATGTAATTAAAAATGAGCATTTTAAAGACTACGTTGAAGATCTTGCTAATAACAATGTTCAAGACTTACATGAGTTTGCCAAAGTGTGGCATAACGACGGTTGGGAAGCTGCTCTTGTTCATTATGATAACCCATATAAAGGCGTTGAAAAATATCGTCAGATGGTTGCCGAATGGTATCGGCGTGACCACCCCGCCAACTCCGAAAGAGTCGTTTTAAAACCATTTGAAAAGCTAAATATTAGCTCTCCACGTACCGAGTTACTCCCAAACCGTATTTATCGGTATCTCGCTCAAATCTGTTTATCTCATGGTAAAAGTTTTAACTACGTCATGCAGGACTTACCTTTTCGCCAAACAGGTATGGGTACAGAAGATTGTCATCCTCGTTTCGTCGCTTGCTTACTCCGCTTAGGTGACTTGTTTGATATCGATGACAACCGCTTTTGCCCTGTTATGGCAAGACAAGTTGGTAATATGCCGTCTTTTAGCGAAACGCATAAACATAAGCATCAAGCTATTCGAGAATTTCAGCTAGATAATGAAACGGTAAGCGTAACGGCTATTTGTAGTACTGAGATGGCATATATTGAATGTCGCAACTGGTTTGATTGGATTAAAGAAGAGATTCAAAATCAGATGTCACAATGGAAAAATATCGTCCCTAGTCGTGACTTCGGATTACTTCCAACTATTAATAAACTTGATGTTGAGATGACTGATAAAAAAATTCTACTCAATGACAAACCAATGAAGTTTTCGTTAGATGAGCGTAGTGCGATTGAGTTATTACAAGGAAACAATCTATACGAAAACGATATGAGTATCTATCGAGAACTCATTCAAAATGCGATTGATGCAACGATGGTACGAGTATGGTTAGAACATGAACCAGAGAAATCTCAGGAACCCTTACCGCTTAACGCTAATCCATACGATGAAAACACTCGTAAAATATTTGAAAAATATCCTATTGAGCTAGACTGTAGGAAGATAGCCGATAACGATAATTCAACACTATGGGAATTTAGCATTGAAGATCATGGTATAGTCAGTCCAAAATAGAAA
>NZ_DFBY01000029.1:0-13826 GCF_002366815.1 Psychrobacter sp. UBA3068
TGTCCTCATTGTCCCCTTTGGAATTATTATTTAGAGGTGACAACTGTCCTGCCATAGGGGGGTAGACAGCAATTCTTCATCAACCCTAATAAAAAAATCCTAAGTACGCAAGAAAAATACTACTCTTTTTCAGCTCATTCTTAATGGGTTATTTATATTATTACTATTAAGCTTATCTAATTATTCCAGTTAAGCAATTATCGCTTAGCACTGACCCATCCATTCATCGAATTATAAAAATACAGATTCACCTCACCCTATGAAACCAACTTCATAGGAACCCTACCATGTCTTATTCACACCTAAACCAACCGCTAGTTGTAGCAAACGTTCATAATCTGGTTACGGACATACTGGCAAACACCATCAGTTTTAATGAGACGATGGATAAACTGAACGGGTGGTATTACCCGTTCATGAATCATCTCAATACTGAGTTATTCTATTTACAGCCAGTCTTGGCATTCTTGAGTGCTACTCAAGCGATCGTTGGTGATACATATCCAGAAAATGTTATTTGGGACCATGATAAAACACAGCGTTTTATCACCATGCTGTCATGCTATAGAAATGATATTGAGCGTGAATGTATTATGTTCAGCTATAAGGAGTCTCAAAACAAAAGAGAGTTAAAGCAGTACACACAAAGCCTGACTAATCATTATTCAAGACTGCTCTTTATCCGTATCGATCTAAAGTACGCAAAAGAAACTAGCCATCATGTGTCTATTGAGGATTTTGACGCTCACATGAGAAAATTTAGAGAGCTTATCAGTAATAAGAAAACATGCTTTGAGCATCTTCAAGGCAATGCTTGGGCTCTTGAACAAGGTAGTGAAGAATACGGATTGCACTGTCACTTACTACTGATATACGATGGCTCACAACGACAGAACGACTGGTATTTAGCTCGTGAGGTGGGCGAGAAATGGAAAATAATGACAGGGGGTCTAGGTGAATACTACAGCTATCATGATTCAGAGCGTAAGCAGCAGTATAAGCAATACGGCAAATTAGGTATCGGCATGATCCATCGTGATAACCCTCAGGAAGTAGAAAATGCTGTAGCGTCAGCTTTATACCTAACGAAGCCAAACAAGAATGAGCAGCAGCTTAAATCGTGGCTACCAAACATGCGCACCTTTGGTCATGGTATTTATAGAATACCAAAACGTCGCGGACTACCACCCATAGCAAAATAATTTCAGATATACAGTATCCCCATGAGATGAGATAAGGAGCCTAGCTACCTTGTCCATCTACCCCTAAACGTCTAATCAAGGTCTGCTAAAAGCAGACCTTTTTTATGCGCTACTATCAAGGAGATACTATGAAACCTATCTGTCCCAACTGTCACTCAGCTCATGTCATAGAAAATATAGATACCAATACGCAAGGTATGGCAGAGCATCTGTTCTCACCAAAGCTATTAGTCAGTCTGGGCGTAAGCGTCTGCAAGTACTACAAGATCAACCCTATGATTGGCATGGTCGCAGGCGGTGCTATTGCTACCGTGATCAATCTGGCACAACAAAAGCTGATCCAACCACCACTCATTAAAGAAGCTGTCATGCCGTGCTATCTATGCACTACCTGTCAGCATACCTTCAGTATCTGATTTCCTCACTTATCCAAGTATTTATCAAACCATAAAGGAGCAACACTCATGGCACATTTAATAGAAAGTATGGCATACGTCGACGAAACCCCTTGGCACGGCTTAGGTAACGAGCTATCTTCCAAACAGCCAATTGAGGTCTGGGCACGCGAGGCTGGGATGGATTGGCGTATCGAGTCCTCAGATGTGAGCTACATGGCAACCAATGATAAAGGTCAAAACCTGATCATGCCTTATGACAATAACAAGGTGCTGTACCGTAGTGATACCTTAGAACCACTATCTGTTGTTAGTCAGCGCTATCAAGAAGTACAACCTAATGAGATTTTAGAGTTTTATCGTGACCTGACTGAACAAGCAGACTTTGAGTTAGAGACCGCAGGTGTTTTAAAAGGCGGTCGTAAGTTCTGGGCACTCGCCCATACGGGGCAATCAGCAACACTACGTGGCGGTGATGTCAGTCATGGCTATTTGCTACTAGCAACCGCTTGTGATGGTACGCTTGCCACCACAGCACAGTTCACCAATATTCGCGTGGTGTGTAATAACACTTTAGCGATCAGCCTAGCTAATGGCAGTGGCGGTGTGGTGAAAGTACCGCATAGCACGACCTTTGATGCCGACAAGGTCAAACGTCAACTGGGCGTCTCCGTCAGCCAGTGGGATGCGTTTAACTATGAGATGAAGCAATTAACCAATAGACGCGTCACGCAAGCAGAAGCAGCCAACTATTTAAACCGTGTGTTTAACGATGTCAAAGATGATGGCCTCATTCTATTTAATACGGCGAAGAAGGAAAAAGATGCGGTTCCTAATGCAAAAGCGATGAATCAGGTGATGAGTATGTTTAATGGCCAAGGTCGCGGTGCTGATTTGGCTTCTGCTAAAGACACGGCTTATGGCTTATTAAATGCGATGACAGAGTTTGTTGATCATGAACGCCGTGCGATGTCGCAAGATCATCGCTTGGACTCAGCATGGTTTGGGGCAGGAGCGAAGCTTAAAGATAAAAGCCTCGACGAAGCACTACGCTTGATTGCCTAGATAGTCTAATCCAATGAATCAACCACGCCTTTGCGCGTGGTTTTTTTATGCCGTCAATCACACAAGCTGCTTTCACCACTTACTAAGAATAAACTTCATAAGGAGCTCACTATGAATATGATCGCATTAAACCATACAACCACAACTCAGTTAAAACCCAAACGTTCAACCATTACAGGTAAAGCGTCTCGAACTGCTAAACCTAAAACCAAGGGCAAACCAGCAGAAGTCATGCTAAAGCAAAATAAAACGATTGATAAACCGGTTCAAGCAAAGACAACAACCACGCCTAAGCGTTTGGTCAATACCAAAAAACTAAGCCGTGAAGACTGGCTTGAGGTACGCAGACAAGGTATTGGTAGTAGTGACGCTGCCGCTGCCTGCGGTATCCATCCGTATCTGTCCATGCTGGAATTATGGATGATTAAGACAGGACGCATGAGCTCAAACATCGATGCCAGTGATAATAACGGTATCGATGGGTATTCTCCGCTCTACTGGGGCAATACCTTGGAGCCCATGGTCGCGAAATACTATCAAGAGCATACGGGGAATAAGGTTAGGCGTGTCAATGCCGTCTTGCAGCATCCTGATCCTAATAAAGCCTTTATGCTGGCGAATTTAGACTATGCCATTACAGGTAATGATGAAGTACAGATTTTAGAGTGTAAAACCGCTGGTGAACATGGTGCCAAGCTGTGGAAACATGGTGTACCGTTATACGTCACCTGCCAAGTACAACATCAACTGGCGGTGACTGGTAAACAAGCTGCCCATATCTGCGTACTGCTGTGTGGACATGAGGCCAAGATATATAAGGTTGAGCGTGATGAGCGTTTAATTGACTCCATCATCGAACACGAGCGTCTGTTCTGGCAATACGTAGAAACAGATACGCCGCCAACCCCTGATCATAGCGAGTCAGCAGCAAGAGCATTAAAACAGCTGTATCCAACGGCTAAGCCGTCAAGCAAGGTTGATTTGCGCGAAGACGCTGGCGCTAACAAGTTGTTTGAGCAATTGCTTAGCTACCGTGATTACATGCAAGAGCTAGAAGAACGTTATGATCAAGTCAAGCATCAGCTACAAACGCTAATTGCCGATAATGAAGTCGCTGTGTTCGGTAAAGGCGCAATCTCTTGGAAACGCTCGAAAGACAGTGTTGGCCTTGATAGCAAAGCTGTCATAAAAGCCTATCCTGAATTGCTTAAGCAATTTATCAAAACAAAGCAAGGCAGCAGACGCTTCGTTGTGCTCAATGACTAAGCTATCAGTTACTTAACCATTAACTAATCACAGCGAATCAATCACAGCGCATAAAGCTCACCTATCACAGGTGGGCTTTTTTATGGCTCATCAAAACAAAAACACATAAGGAATATCACCATGATTAAAGGTCTAACAATTACCCCGCCCGTATTAGGTCGCATCAGCATTGGCCGTGTCATTGAAAAGGATGGCAAGCGTCTGCCTGCCAAAGATGATCAGTTCACGATTACCAGTCAAATCCAAAACAAGGATGGCTGGGTTAACCATCCACTTGATGCAAAGTTACGCGAAAATAATGACGGTAAGCTCAGACAAATACCAGTACGCATGTTGTTTAATGATCCTGAGCTGAATTTACGCGCAGAATACACGCTATTCGATAGACAAACAGGCCGTCCATTATGCGTGGGTGATGGTGAGAGCTGTCAGCGTAGAACAAGCAATGGGGTTGAGCAGCTTCCTTGTCCATCTCCTGATCGCTGTCCGTTGGCACAGGGCGGTGCTTGTAAGCCGTATGGTCGGCTGTACGTGAATCTGTCTGAAGACGATGAGCTAGGCACGTTTATCTTTCGAACTACTGGTTTTAATAGTATTCGAACGCTTGCAGCACGCTTAAGCTACTTTGCCGCAGTATCAGGTAATAAGCTGTCGTGTTTACCACTGCAACTTACCTTACGTGGCAAAAGCACAACCCAAAGCTATCGCACACCAATTTACTTTGTAGATTTAACGTTACGTGATGACGTGACACTAAAGCAAGCGGTACAAGATGCACAGGCAATTGATACGGAACTGAGCGCGCACGGCTTTGATCAAGCGGCCTTAGAAGAAGCTGCCAAACAAGGTTACGTAAATTCCTGCTTTGAGATTGATAGCGATGGTCTGCTTGATGTGGCAGAAGAGTTTTATCCCATGGAGACAGAGGATATGAGTAGTACTCAACAAGGGAATTATCAGAATGGGTTAGCCACTCAGAACATGACGAGCATCGAGCAGGGACTGCGGAAAAGCGTGACAGCGGTGAGTTAAAGCACTCGAGATAGATATGGGGCATAAAAAAGCGCTGAAAGATCAGCGCTTTTTTTATTGTCTGAGTCAAGGTTAACGGCCGGACGGTATGGGATGCCGTAAAAAAATATGGGACTCCGTAACTGTATGAGAAAAAAGTTCTCATTAACTTATAAGGAGCAAGTAATGGAAAATTCGAACGAGAGCATACCGAAAAACGTATCAATATCTAGAACTTTACAGATACCTCGCATGGTACCGCTCAAGCAGGTAATGCATTATACAGCGCTTAGCAGTACTACGATTTACGATATGCTAGACAAGAGATCTAAACGCTACGATCCTACCTTCCCTGTCCAAGTAAAGCTTTCAAAAGGTCGTGTAGCGTGGGTTGAAAGTGAAGTCGCTGAATGGATTGAGAGCAAGATAGCTGCTCGGATTCACTGATCAAGGATAGAAAATAAGCCGAACTACGCGGCTTATTTTTTTGCTATCTTTAACCGCATCTAGCTATCTTTAACCGCATCTAGCTAGGTTTAGCCGCATCTAGCTAGGTTTAGCTGCATCTAGCTAGGTTTAGCTGCATCTAGCTAGGTTTAGCTGCAAGGTACCAGACTTGATTCTTAGATATAACTAAACCATCGCGGCGCATTTTCTGTAATAGGTTACGCACTTTATGTTTGCGCTGTTTGTCATCTAATACTTGCGGTAATTTATTAGTCAGCATCTTATCAAAGTCAGCTAGTCTACCTCGTTCAAACGTCTTGAGGTACTCTATAATCAAGCTTTGATAATGCATGTCATCTAAGCCACGCATCTGCATATACTCTGCCTGCTGCTCTGTATGCCTCGCCACATCAGCAGCAATCATATAATTATTTTTACGCCCTTCTATCAGTGATTTTT
The DNA here is from genome assembly GCF_002366815.1 of Psychrobacter sp. UBA3068. Taxonomy (NCBI): domain Bacteria; kingdom Pseudomonadati; phylum Pseudomonadota; class Gammaproteobacteria; order Moraxellales; family Moraxellaceae; genus Psychrobacter; species Psychrobacter sp. UBA3068. The sequence goes on from NZ_DFBY01000029.1 coordinate 5,846, forward strand.
TACGTAGTGCTTCTGCTTCATCTTCAGTGATCGCTTGACCTTTTTGTACTTTATCAAGCGCTATAATGTCGTGTAATGCAAGATTATCGACTGTGGCTAGCTGCTTGGCATACTCTTGATCAAGCACTTTACCTGTGAATTTTACACGTACTCTTTCATGGGTTAAGTCATAATCTGGCAAAGGAAAAAAACGCTTGTATTGAATCTGATACATTTTTTTGATGCCACTACCGATGGTATCCATCATATTTAAATTGACCATGGCATTGACCAAAAACGGATTGCGATAGCTCGCCTCAGGCGCATCTTGCAATAAGACATTATCGATGGTTTTAGGAATAAACTCGCCACTATTTTGAAACACCAGCGTTGAGTCTTCTTTTTCGACCACCGTAATACGTCCGCCTAGCTGATAATCTTGATGACCAATGGCATTACTTAATGCTTCACGGATGATATAAGGATCGTACTGCTGCACCTCTTCAGGAAATAGCGTACCAGTAGGCATGTAGCGGTAATTTAGGTTGCGGATTTTGTTATAAACCTCATCCAAGGCTAACAAAAACGGCGGTTCAAAATGTTGATAGTCTTTTTCAATGCCATCAATGCCTTTTAGAATCCAAGTGATATGCGCTTGCGCTGGGCTTAAAAAATACGTGGATTCGTAACGCCCTAATAAAATGATAGCGGTATTGGTGATCTGACCGCGAATGGTAATTTTGGCTTTATTTAAAAAAGTGATGTCATCCCATCCTTTTATGTCCTCAGCTAAACGTTTGTTCTTATCAGCAAAGACTTGTCTGGCCACAACAATGGCTTTAGGATCAAGGTCTTCAAGCGTTGCATCGTGACAAATCTCAGCACTCCAGTCATCCGCTCGATTTTGCCACAGCTTACGGCTTTGATCTGGGTATTGCTTAAGCAGTTTTGTGAAGCTACCAATACGAATGTAAGGCTCATGCAAAAAACTAATGGGCGTATTGGTAGCTGCTGGAATCTCGAATAGTACTACCGCTTTACCATCAATCCTTAGCTCATGGATGGTGAAATGGATCTTGGGGCTTAAACGGCTCACTAGCCAATGCTCTAAGTCTTCGTTGCCTTTGGCTTTTTTTGTCTTCGGGCTAAAGTTTGTACCCATAATGTTATGTGTGCCATCCTCCACCCCGAACACCAAGTAGCCAAACTTCTTGTCAGCCAAACAAGCGCCATTGGCAAGCGCAGATATACGCTTACCGATCTCATCAGGACTATGAAAGTTATGTTTAAACTCAAGCCACTCTTGTTCGGTTGGTTGTTGGATAAGCTTTAGGACAAGATTTTGATAGTGGTTAGGCATAGTAGGAACGCTAAAATTAGTTAGGCTTGAATAGTTTTGTTTTATCCATTATACGCTGTCAATTGTGCGAAAGCAGTGTATTGGCTGGTTTTGTTTATGCTAAGCTAGCACATCTTGTACCAAACAATTTTTCGTAAGAATATCATCAACTAAAAAATAGATGTTAAATCAGATAAAGGGTAAATATGGCTACTTCAGTTGAATTCTACAAAGTAACTTTCAAAAAAGAAGAGTCACAAAACTCTAAAACCTTGAAAGATTATTTCGCTTCAATAGTGAGTAAGTCTTTTGGGTTTAAAGATCAGTATGATAGAGATTTTTACGATTTTAATCTGATACAAGCAAAATACTACGGTGGCTCTTTCAGAAAAATAAGAACTGATGAGATCATTGAGACTGGTAAGGTTGGAGCAGCTGCTAAAAAATTAAGCTATACCAAAGGTGAAGGTAAATTAGAAACCAACCACCTTGTTTTCTTTCCTAAATATAGCGTAATTGGCTATATAAGAAACGTACACGCTAATCATTATAAAAGACTAGAAAGCTGTTTGTCAGAAGCATTTTGTAGGGATGTTATAGTTTCACCATTAATAACTGCTGGCTCTCTCAACCAAATACTTCAAAACCGAACAGTAGTAGCAATAGATTTTTCTGTGCCTATTAGTTCAGCTCAAGCAACAAACAACGGCCAACTATGGTCTGATAAAGCAATGAAAGCTGTTGATGATTCAGGAGGAGACATTTTAAAAATGCAAATCGGTCTCGACTTACGTAAAAGCGAGCGTGGAATAATTTCAAAAGTCTCTGAAAATATTAGTAATCTATTATCATTCAACCCGACACGAGCTGTCGTAAAGACTCAAGACATTGACGGAAAATACGATTTAATAGATCTTATTGCTGATAAAATAGTCTATAAAGATGAAACCTATTCGTACACTAAAGACGCTCTTCAACCGAGTGCTATATACGATAAGATTGTGACTGCTTATCTAGGGAAGCTAGATGAAATCGAACAAGTATGCTGAGATAATAAAATGGTTAGCTCTGAGCTTAGTCATCTCAGTTGCTTTATGTGCTTTTTTATACAATGAAATTCTTAGCACTTCTTCTGTAATGATCAATGAAGTGTTAAAAACTTTGATTACTCTATTTGGCACAATGTTAGGGTTTGTTCTTACTCTAATGGCAATTGTTATAAGCTTAATAGACAAGCGTTTGATTAGAAATATGGTGAAATCAGGTCACTACAATAACCTCTTGATGAGTAGTAAGTTGTTGTCATTACTGTATTTCATTAGTATAGCCATCTATCTAGTAGCATTGATGGTTACAGTTCGACAATCCTTTATATTCTTAATCTCTATTGGTGCTACTCTAGTTACCGCTATGTACTCACTTAGAACAGCCTATAAATTTTTTCAGATTTTTAAGCATATAGAACCTAATAAATAATTAAATCTTGCAAGTAGCAAAATCCACCAAAAAACCTTGCTGCTTAGCTATACTGAGATTAGTAAATTATGCAACTCACTAAACGCGAATATATAGCTTTCGAACTACTAAAAACCAAGAGTATCACTGTAAATGAGTGTTATAAACTTGCTGATGAGTTTATAAGTAAGTCTAACGTTATTATTGACGATCCTACTACTGAGAAAGGCTGGATTGAGCAGATTTGGGAATGGGCTGACAAGTTTCAATTAACTGAAGACGAAGTACCACGGAATAAAAAAGATTTGCTCGAATTAGATACCCTGAATATCTATAGACATGAAATGTGGAATCCGTATTCACCAGTCATTACCTATTTGCCTGAAGTCATTACTGAGCTACCTAACTTAAATCGTATTGCTGTTCAATATAATTGGCTTGTGCGATTAAATGAGAATATAGGTCAGCTAAGAAATCTTGAGTATTTGATTTTGACGGAAAACTTCATGACTGAATTGCCCGAAGAGATAGCACAGCTTAGCAAACTAAAGGGATTGGATATTGAAGATAATAAATTCTCTGAACTACCTGACTTCATTGGAGAGCTTATTAACTTAACATGGCTAGTAGTCAAGTCTAATAAACTGAAAGAACTACCTGAGAGTATTGGTCAGCTGATTAATTTAAAAGATCTAAATATTGAATACAACGTCTTAGCGGAACTCCCCCAAAGCATTGGAAAGATGATCAGCTTAGAAAAGCTTGAATTAGGCGAGAATGCTTTGATTAATCTTCCTGAAAGTATTGGTGCATTAAGTAACTTAAAAGAGCTCATTGCATATGACAATCGATTAACCACCTTACCTGACAGTATAGGTAAATTACATAATTTGGAAAAGCTAACTTTATGCAACAATCAACTAGTTGAGCTACCCGATAGTATTGGTCAGCTTGCAAGTTTAAAAGAACTTCATCTTGGTAATAATAAACTAGCTGAATTGCCTCTTACTATTTGCAATCTTAAAAATCTCGACTATATCTATATAGATAGCTACTTACTAGCTAAACTGCCTGAAGCAATTAAGCAGTTTTTAAATACCGTTCCGCATGTAATAAGTTGGGATAATTCATAGAAATGATCTTAGCTGTACTCAGAATCACGATTGAATACAGTAAAATTGTATTTTTTGATATTAGTACTTAAGTGTCGGATACCATCACCTGACCATTCATTAGCATAGGAAGAAGCCAGTCTCTAATCTCAACTAATTTTTGACTCTCTGTAACATTTTTATACATTAGCTTATGAATAGGGTTAACTTTTCTATTAAATTCATCAAACATTTTTTGTAAACCCTTCATTCTTAACACAAAATAATCATAGAATGGTTAACCCACCTGTCTGTACTCAAAACGTATCATATCATTGAGTGAATCGTGAGATCTTTCATTATTATAGATCCCAATCCAAACCTCAGTAAGCTTCCTCACTCCATTTAAATTATTAAAAAAGTGACAATTTAAAATCTCACTGAGTTTGTATGAGGTTTAATATAAACACTATAATAATTTATCTATTTTCTGTGTCAGCGAAAGTCCTATCATCATATTCGAAATCATCGCAGACAGATTGCTCAGCCTTTCTTTGAGCAATGTCATTTTTCAACTGTTGCTCTTCAATACTTAATTCTTCATCATCGTCATATGGGCCACTCATTAAAATCTCCTTATATCCATTAAATAAGGAGTTAGTATCAAATGATTAGACTATTCTTTCAAGTAAATTTTTGATAGCTTATTGCAAAATTTCTGTAAAGTTCGTTTATATAGTTGGATACCTGCCTAAAGAATCGCCTTGAATTATTTTGACCTAGTTTTTATTTAACCCCAAATTTTACTCATTCAAATACAGCTCGGCCATACCATCAAGTCTCGCTTTTACCTCTTTCCAGTTCGGCATAACTTGAGTTAACAAGCGCCAAAAATGCTCACTATGATTGTGCTCGGCGATATGACATAGCTCATGCAGTATCACATAATCAATGCATTCCTTTGGTGCTTTGACTAAGTGTGGATTGAGGATTAAATTTCCTTTATTTGAGCAGCTTCCCCATTGTTTTTTCATGGTCATTAACTTCAATGAAGGATTATTTTCTACCCATGAGGCCTTATGTATCAAGGCCTCAAGCCTCTCTCTAGAGACCGACGTAAATTTATCTTTATACCATTTATCAATTAAGCTTTTCACGAGAACCGCTCTTTTTTCAGCGTCTAATTCAGAATCGTTTTGAGACAATTCTACATGTAACTTACCGCGACTGAGCTTCACCGTACTGTTTATTTTATCGTTAGTTTTTGCATCGGTTATCACTTTTAACACGTAACGACGGCCTAGATAAAACTGGGTTTCGCCGCTGACATAACGTTTGGGTAATACATGATCTTGTTGCTTGGCAAAGTCTTGTAGGCTTTGCCATATCCAGCGAGCACGTTTCATCATCGCGTCATGTATCATCTCATCGCTGGCATCGACAGGTGCGGTAGCAACCACACGTTGATCAGGATGTACCTTGATCACAACTTTGCGAGGTTTAGTCTTTTCGATAATTAGCTTAACGCTTCTAGACTTGTTTTTTGCTTCTTTACGCACGACTTCATAATGGATCTTATCTTCACCATAATGAAAGTCTCCATTCTCAGTCATTGCCTACTACCCTCTTGCTGCACGTGGGCTGCTTGTTTCTCTTGAAAGCCCAAGTCGGGTAATTTTTAGTACTGCTTCAATGAGCTGCTGCGCTTTATCGATACCTAGGTCAGGAAATAACATTGGCAATAAACGTCTATTAATCGCATTTTCAATTTCTGCTGGATTAATAGAATATTCAGCCACTGCTGTCTTAACAATCTTATCAATCTCAAAGGCGTAAGCGATAAGCTTATCGTTATCTAACTCTTTATCCGCTAAAAAATCAGCGTCAAACAAATGCTTAAATAAACCAAAATACGCCTGGGCATGTTTGTTTGATTTGCCATTACCATCGATAAAGCTATTTGGTATATCAGCGACATCGCGGTCTTTTACGGCTTGTTCGAAGTTAGCAAACGTCATGTACTGCTTTACAGGTGCATCAAACATGGCTTTAGCATCAGCAATCGCCTGCTTAAGCAATTTAGAGAAATACTCTTGAGCATAAGGATCATCAGCCAGATCTTGTTCAATCATCTTAGTGACACGACCAGTAATTTTATCCGTTTGGTTACGGGCTTCATCATCGCTTAATTCTTCAGGCTTAACATCCTTACCTAAGTTGCCAACCAAGTAAGCACCTTTTGCCTCACGAACCTCAAGCCCTGCGATATGCTTATCCAGTAAGCTGCGAATATCTGCTTCATACTCATCGTAATCGATGGTTTCATCAGCATCCTCGCGCACTTGCTTACGTAGATTGATAAAGGCTTTTAGATCGGCTTTATAACGATCACGCTTGCTATCAAACGACTTATCTTCAAAGAAAGACGCCGATTGCAACGCAATTTTCATGGCGTTAGAAAATGTGGTTAAAGCTGCATAAAAGTCGTCACGTTCTTTAAGCTTGGTATCGACTACTCTGCCCTCTATTTCCTGCATCTTTGGTGCAAGCACCTGTCTTAGCGCTTGTCCGTCTTGTTTATTTTTCACCGATGAGAATATGGCCCACAGCTCGCTATGCAGTCTGGGTAACTGCTTGTACTCGGTATCCATCGCGTTATACAGACCTTTGAGGTCTTCGATATCAAAGCCTCCTTGCGTACGTTCTGCTAAGTCTTGGTATTTCTCAATGGTGATATCAAGCTCTTTTAAGATGCCACGATAATCAATGAGATAACCAAAACGCTTCTTCTCATGCAAGCGGTTTACCCGTGCAATCGCCTGAATCAAATTATGCTGCTTTAAGGGCTTATCGATATACAGTACTGTGTTTTTTGGTTCATCAAATCCCGTTAGTAGCTTATCAACGACGATCATAATGTCAGGACCATCATCCTGACTAAAGGCTTCTATGATGGCTTTTGTATAGGCTTTTTCATCACCGCCATACTCTTTGGCGACATTGGCTTGCCACCAGTTCTGGACGATGTCTTTTGACTCACCATCAACAGTGTCATGCCCTTCACGGGTATCAGGTGGTGACATAGCGACCACTGAGGTCACTTTACCAATCTTATCTAACGCCATCTTATAGCGGATAGCTGAGGCTTTAGAGTCACAGGCCAGTTGACCCTTCAGGTACTGCTGTTTAAAGTTTTGGAAGTGATCAGAGATGTCATGAGCGATCAGCTCAATACGACCTTCAACCTGATAGATTTGACCTTTTTGTGAGAACTTACGTTTAAGGTCAGTCTTTTGATCATCGGTAAGCTTTTGAGTGATACGGTCAAACCAAGCATCAATGGCTTGGTCATTGGTATTCAATTCAGGGATACGCTCTTCATATAAGAGTGGCGTGACCGTTTTGTCTTTGACCGCTTGCTGCATGGTATAGGAGTGAATGATGCTACCGAATTTATTTTCGGTCTTATCATCCTTTAGCAATGGCGTACCTGTAAAGGCAATAAAAGCGGCGTTTGGCAGGGCTTGTGCCATACGAATATTATTCTCACCGTTTTGGCTACGGTGACCTTCATCGACCATGACGATGATGTTTGGGCTATCGTTATAGCATTCATCATACTTAACGGCTGAGCCAAACTTATTAATAATAGAGAAGATAACCCGCTCATTACCGTGACCGATTTGCTGTGCTAAGCGGCGACCAGAGGTTGCCATGGCATCTGATTTATCACGATCACTAAGCACACCACCAGAAGCAAAAGTTTTACTAAGCTGAGTTTCCAGATCGACACGGTCGGTGACGATAATGACTCGGCATTTCGCGAGCTCCTCTAACCAAATAAGTGCTTTGGAGAAAAACACCATGGTGAAAGATTTACCACTGCCTGTGGTATGCCAAATGACACCGCCCTCACGACTGCCCTTCTCATTAAAGGTACTAATACGCTCAATCAAAGCTTTAATGCCGAAGACTTGCTGATAACGAGCAACAATTTTGCCAGCCTTTTTGTCAAACAAGGTAAACATGCGCGTTATCTCAAGCAGACGCTCAGGCTGCAAAAGGCTGATGATTAAGCGGTCTTGGTCGGTGACGGAGTTTTTCAAGGTAGTTGTCA